>JBGSLY010000316.1:0-1516 GCA_041740435.1 Parasphingorhabdus sp. | reverse complement strand
TCGACACCAGCACAGTGTCTGCCAATTTAGAGGCGGTCCGGGCAGAGCAGGACCGGGCCGAGGCACAGCTGGCTCGATTTCAAAAACTCTATGCCGATGGCTGGGTAACCAAGGCGCAGGTCGAGCAGCTGGAAGCAGCGGCACGTTCAGCGCGGGCACAAGTCAAATCGGCGGGTTTTGCAAGCCGGACAGCGCAGATTTTGGCTCCCACCAGCGGGGTTATTCTGGAGCGGAATGTCAATGCGGGGCAAATAGTATCGGCCGGAACGCCGGTCATGATTTTGGGCGAAACCGCCAGCGGATTAGTACTACGCGTGCCAATGACCGACAAACAAGCCCGCCGGGTGCGCGTCGGCATGGTCGGCACAATTACCATTCCCGCGCTGGAAAACCGCAGTTTTGATGCCCGCATTTATGAAATGGACGCCAGCGCCGACAGCCGGACCGGCAGCTTTGAAGTCAACTTTCTACTTCCCGCAGAAGCGGCGCTGCGCTCGGGGATGATTGGATCGGTGCGGATGACACTCACCCGAAACGAGTCCGAGCAGCTGGAAGTGCCGGTAACGGCTTTGTTCGACCTGCGCGCCGAAGAGGGCCTGGTCTATGTGGTCGACAAAAATAACAAGGTTGCCGCCCGCAATGTGCAGATCGGCAGACTGACCGATAGTGAGGTGGAGATCCTGTCCGGGGTCAAGGCGGGAGAGACAATCGTCGTTGCCGGCCTGGAAAAGCTGCGCAGCGGAGAAACCATCAAACCCGTTCGCAAGCCTTAGGTTCGGCGGGGTATGCTGGCCAAAATCGCAATTGAACGGTGGCAGCTGACGCTGATCCTGTTTTTCCTGCTCGGCCTGTTGGGGCTGAGTGCCCTGTTTTCCATACCCCGTGCGGTTGATCCGCATTTTCCGATTCCGGTGGTCAACATCATTGCGATCCAGCCGGGCGCCGATGCGCTCGATATGGAGGAAACAGTTGCCAAGCCGATTGAGGATCTGTTGCAGGGGCTCGACGATGTGGTCGAGATCGAGTCGAAAAGCACCGACGGCGGGGCAATTATCAATATCGAATTCAGCCGCTGGTCGGGCGATGTAGACGGCTATTTTGACGATGTCGTCCGGGAAGTATCCGCCATCCGCGATACTTTGCCCGAAGGTCTTGCGAAGCTCGAATTCCGAAAGGTTCGCACGACCGAAGCAGCGGTTATCCAACTGGCGCTGGTCAGCGAAGGCGCCTCTTGGCGGCGGATGCAAAAATATGCCGACGACCTGTCGGATGCCTTATCGCGCTATGACGGGGTTCGGGAAGTCGAAATCCATGGCCTGCCGCAGCCGCAAGTGGTGGTGGAGATTGACCGGACCCGGCTGGCTGAACTGCGCATTCCGATCACCGCGGTCGCCGATTCGCTTCGTCAGGGCGGGGCAGAGCTGGCGGCGGGCGCGGTGCAAAGCGGTGACCGGCGGCTCAATGTCGATACCGGCGGCGCGTTTCGTGATCTGGCTACTATATCGGCCATCCCGCT
>JBGSLY010000315.1:0-1929 GCA_041740435.1 Parasphingorhabdus sp. | reverse complement strand
GGTTGCACCCATCGGGGGCAACTTGGTTCCCTCAACGCTGTTCCCCTGCTAGGGTGGCCGAATGCCAAACACCTTATTCCCAGTAGTCTCTCTGTCCTTGCTCCTGCTTGCCGGGTGCTCCACCGTTGATGGTCCCGCGCCGATACCGCTTTCGGCCAGTCCGCAGGACCAGTTTTTTGCCGCGCTCAGCAGCCATTGTGGCTTGGCCTATCGCGGCGCGCTGGTGTCGAGTGATGCCGCCGATGCCGATATGGCGGGGCGGGAAATGGTGATGCATGTACGGACATGCAGCGCGTCACAAATTGCGGTGCCGTTCCATGTCCAGAATGCCGATGGCACGTGGGACCGGTCGCGCACTTGGCTGATCACTCGCAACGAAGGCGGAGCGGGGCTGCGGCTGAAGCATGACCATCGGCACGCGGACGGCAGCGCGGATGCGGTGACCTTTTATGGCGGCGATACCGCGAATGCGGGCACGGCGCGGATGCAGGAATTCCCGGTCGATGCGGAGAGCATTGCGATGTTCCGCACAGAAGGGCTGACCGCTTCGGTGACCAATGTGTGGCGGGTGGAGGTCGATCCCATGCCAAGGCGCGGCACGGCCGCGTCTGGTGCGCGCTTCGCCTATCAACTGTCGCGGGCCAATCGCCTGTTCCGGGTGGAATTCGACCTGTCTCGGCCGCTACCAACGCCGCCCGCCCCCTGGGGCTGGGAGTGACTTGACGCTATAACTGCGCCAGAAACGCCGCCGCGCTTTCGGCTATCCGCGCCTGTTCATCGGGGGCGAATTTGTCATAGGTGCGGACCATTTGCGCCATGCGCGGATTGCCGGAAATCTTGTCGCGGGTGCGGGCGATAAAATCCCAGTAAAGCGCGTTGAAGGGACAGGCCTTCGCTCCGGTACGCACCTTGACATCATAGCGGCATGATCCGCAATAATTGGACATACGGTTGATATACGCGCCGCTGGCGGCATAGGGTTTGGAGGCGAGCAGGCCACCGTCGCCAAACTGGCTCATCCCCACGGTATTGGGCAATTCGACCCATTCATAAGCATCAGCATAGACGCAGAGATACCATTGGTGCAGCGCGTGCGGGTCAATCCCGGCGAGCAGCGCGAAATTGCCGGTGATCATTAACCGTTGGATGTGGTGCGCATAGGCGTGCTGCCGCGTCTGCGTCACCGCTGCTTTGACGCACGTCATGTCGGTTTCTGCGGACCAGTAAAATTCGGGCAAGGGGCGAGTGTGGCCGAAGAAATTGCTGTCCTCATAGCCCGGCATTTTAAGCCAATAGATCCCGCGCACATATTCGCGCCAGCCGATAATCTGCCGAATAAATCCCTCCGCCGCGTTGAGCGGGACCCGACCAGCGCGATACTCGGCCTCTCCGGTCTGGCAGATGGTCAAGGGATCGAGCAAGCCGCAATTGAGATATTGGGCGATGACCGCGTGATACAGAAATGGCTGTTCGAGCAGCATCGCGTCCTGAAAATCACCGAATTTTGGCAGCGCGGCTTTGACGAAATGGGTAAAGGCGGCTTCGGCACCGGTGCGGGTACTTGCAAACCAAAAGGGTTCTAAATCACCAAAATGATTGCCAAATCGGTTCTCCACCAAGGATAGGACATCCCGTGTCATTGTGTCCGGTACAAAGGACAGCGGCTGCGGCATGAACAAATCCGTGGCGGCGGGTTTGCGGTTGTCGGCATCGAAGTTCCACTTCCCACCGACAGGCTTGTCGCCATCCATCAAAAGGCCAGTTTTGCGCCGCATATCGCGGTAGAAATACTCCATCCGCAACTGTTTGCGCCCCTCGGCCCAGCGCGCAAACTCTTCGGGTGTGGAGAGAAAGCGATCATCGGATGGAATATCGACCGGGATGGTAAATCGCTCCGACCAACCGCGCACCATCTCTGCCACCCGCCAC
>JBGSLY010000314.1:0-2675 GCA_041740435.1 Parasphingorhabdus sp. | reverse complement strand
CGATGGCGTGGCCGATCTGGTAATCCGCCTCAACGGGCTGGTCACCCTGACGTCCAGCAGCTTTATTGGTGTACGCGACTTGCAACCCAATCGCGAACCGGCGGAATTGCCGATATCGCAGGATACAGACGGCTTCGATTTTGAACCGGGAATCCGGTCACAGGCTGCACTGGACTATGCGTTACAATAAAGGGATGTGCCGTCAGCAGACCGGTGCTATTTGGCTCTAGTCCATTTCTGCGTCTGGCAGAACGGACCTAGGCAGCCCTTCATATGCAAAACATCCGCCGATTTGCGGACCAGTTTGGAGGTATAGGTCTTGCCCTTGCGCGGGTCGTATATTTTGCCCGCCCATTCCTTGCCCGCGTCTGTAAAGCCGGTCAGGATCGCCATGCCGAGCAGCTTGCGAGTGCGCAGCGAAGCTTCGGGATTGTTCACGTCGCGCTGATCCGCGCCCTTGGGCGGGGGAACCAGAAACTTGACCAGCCGCCCGCACAGCGCCGTGCCGCAGGGTGCGATTTCGACAATCGCATCCTTTTCCTGCGTCAGCCAGCGACCGGCAACGGGCTCGGCGGAAAGGGCGGGAGAGGCGATTAGCACCGTCGCAGCGGTACACAGGATGAGTTTCTTCATCGCACCCCTCTGCCAATATATCTGCGCAAGATCAAGGGCCGGGCCTTGTTTCAAGCTACGGGCGCGGGCGGCGTACCCGGTGGATTGTGCCGCCGCAGTAACTTACCCTTTTCTCCGATCAGCAGGACCAGCAGCGCCGCCAGCCCGCAAAACAGGAAGCCGGCGATCATCGGCATCGGCGTCCCGTCAAACTGCTGCCCGATCAGCGCCCCGGCAACCGCCGCGATTACGGTGCGGATAAAGGTCTGTACCGATGATGCCGTGCCCGCAATATGACCATAAGGCTGCATCGCGATGGAGGAGAAATTCGCGCCGATAAAGCCGACCATCGCCATGCTGCCTCCTAGCAACCCGATAAACACCGGCAGGATGAGCATATCGGTCGCCATCAGCGCGAAGTTGATCAGGGCAAAGCCGATGAACGCGAACAGCGCAAAATGCGACACGACCCGCGCGCCATATAGCTCGACAATCCGCGCGTTGGTAAAGTTCGACACCGCCATGCCGCCGGCCACACAGGCGAACAGCGCGCCGAAGTGGTCGCCCGCACCAAAATATTCGTACATCACCTGCTGCGCCGAGGCGATAAAGCCGAACAAGGCGCTCATCACCAGACCGCTGCCCAGCACATAGCACAGCGCGTTGCGATTGCTCAGAATCTGGCCCCAGCCGCTACGTAATGAGGCCATCGACAAGGGCCTCCGGTCGGTTTCGCGCAGGGTTTCGGGCAAGCGAACCCATATCCACACCCACAACATACTGCTGAGCGCCACCAGCAGCAGGAAAATCGCATGCCAGTCGGCAAAGGCCAGAATCAACTGGCCAATCGAGGGCGCGATAATCGGCACGATCATGAAGATCATCGAAATGGTCGACATCAGGCTGGCCATCGCATCGCCTTCGTACCGGTCGCGCACTATCGAGTTGGCGAGCACGAACATCGACGCGGAAAACAGCCCCTGGACAAAACGAATGACCAAAAACTGCGTATAATCATCGACAATCACGCACAGCAGCGAGCAGATGACATAGCCGGTTAGCGTGTACAGCAGCACCGGACGGCGGCCATATCGGTCGGCAAGCGGACCATAAGCAATCGCGCCGATCCCCATCCCCAGAATGAACAGCGAGACGACATATTGCCGGCTGTTCTCCGACGCGACTTGCAGGTCGATTGCCATCGCCCCCAGGGCTGGCAACATCACATCGATCGCGAGCGCATTCATCGACATCATCGCCGCCATCATGACGACGAATTCGGTGCGCCCTATCGGAAATGGGGAAGGCCGGTCCTGCATCGCTGTGCCTATGGCAACAGTTCGGGCAATCGGCTAGCGTTAAGGGCGTGCGGGTATCATTTTTGTCAGGGAGGATGGAGCGGCCATGGCGGTGCAGCCGGAAGCCAGCATGGGACTGCAGCGCAAGATCATCCATGTCGATATGGATGCGTTCTTCGCCAGCGTGGAGCAGCGCGACAATCCCGACCTTGCGGGCAGGCCGGTTGCGGTGGGTTTCGCATCGCCGCGCGGGGTGGTCGCCGCCGCATCCTATGAAGCGCGCCGCTTTGGCGTGAAATCGGCGATGCCATCGGTCACCGCGCTGCGCTTGTGTGCCGATCTGGTGTTCGTGCCGCCGCGATTCGACGTCTACCAATCGGTCTCGCGGCAGATCAGGGCGATTTTCCACCGGCACAGCGATCTGGTCGAGCCGCTGTCGCTAGATGAGGCCTATATCGACGTCACCATCGACAAGCTGGGGATCGGCAATGCCACGCGCATTGCAGAGATGATCCGCGCGCAAATCAAGGCCGAAACCGGCCTGACCGCCAGTGCAGGGATCAGCTACAACAAATTCCTCGCCAAAATCGCGTCGGACCAGAACAAGCCCGATGGTCAATGCGTCATCCGCCCGCATCAGGGGGCCGATTTTGTCGCCGCCTTGCCCGTGCGCCGGTTCTTCGGCGTTGGCCCCAAAACCGCCGAGCGGATGGCGGCGATGGGCATCGCGACCGGCGGCGATTTGCGCGGCAAGAGCTTGGCGTT
>JBGSLY010000313.1:0-4056 GCA_041740435.1 Parasphingorhabdus sp. | reverse complement strand
GTCCAACCGCTCGCTGGCGCGTGAGGTCGAGAAGGAGCGGTTCCGCGAAGATCTGTTCTACCATCTTAACATCGTCCAGTTGCTGATCCCGCCGTTACGCGAGCGCAAAGGCGATATTCCGGCGCTGTCGCGGCATTTTCTGGTCCGCATGGCTGAACAGCCGGGGATTCGCAGCCTTGGGATAACCGCCGAGGCGCTCAGCCTTTTGAAGGCCTATCAATGGCCGGGTAACGTGCGCCAGTTGCAAAGCGTGCTGTTCCGCGCCGCCGTTCTATGCGACCGCGATGCGTTGACCGTCGCCGAATTCCCGCAGATTGCTAGTTTTGTGGGACAAGGCGACGAGATTGATGACAGCCTTAATCCCGAAGGTGTCGGTGTCACGCTCTATGCCGCCGACGGCAATCTGCGCCCACTCGAAGACATCGAAGCGGATGTGATTCGGCTCGCCATTGGCCATTATCGCGGGCGGATGACCGAAGTGGCCCGGCGGCTGGGGATTGGTCGTTCGACGCTGTACCGAAAACTCGCTGATCTGGGAATCGACAACGCCGCTTGAGTTTGCGCCGCACAGTCCCTAGTTTGGGGCGATGAAAAACTCTCTCCCTTTGTCGTTAACAATTTTGGGCGCGCTGGCGCTTACCCTTTCCGCCTGCGGGAAAACCGAATCGGTGGATCAATTGCCTTCGGGCGATGAACTGGCCAAACAGGCTGATGCCGCCGCGCGTCAGTTTCGCGATACGGCCGATGGCAAGGATTCGGCCACTGGCGTCGCCGCGCTGCCGCTTGACAGCTATCAGAACGACCTGCGCGGCTATAGCGTGATGGTGCCCGCCGGCTGGACCGTTGATATGGACAATAGCAATGACAGCGGACGCAGCTGGACCGATCAGGACAGCGGTGCAACCCTGTCGGTAGGCTGGAGCGAGAACCGCGACGATAGCGAATTTCAGGAAGCCATCGCCGCCGCCACTCCGAAGACGGAGCCAAAAGCCGAAGGCGAAACGGCTCCGCCTCCCTTGGAAGGCGCGGATAAAGGGGATGTCCGTCTAAGCAGCGCAGGAGCCAAAGGCGCGCAGTCGATCGAACGACTACTCAAAACCCCGGATGGCGCGCTGATCCGGGTAAAAGTCAGCTATCCCGGCGAACAGGCCAAAGCCGTGGGGCCGGTTGCCAAGCAAGTGCTGGACAGCTTGCGATTGTTATAGTTTGGTATCGCCGTGCCCGCCGTGGAGAGCGGGATCCAGCAGGTCTCTAGCCAATCCCGACGCTTAAAAATCCCGGCATTGGGCCATTCCATTCGGCTTCATCGGCTTCGGCGCGTTTTTTAGCGGAAGCCTTGGCGGCTGGCGGTTTCGCTGCATGGGATCGCGGCGCGGCCTCGGCCTTTGCTGCTACCTTTTCAGAAGCAGGTGCAGCGCGTGCAGGTTTTTTCCGTTCGGGTGCCTTGCGCACCGGCGCCGCTTCGCGCGCCTCGGCAGGCTCTGCATCATGTGATTCCAGCGGCAGGATTTTGGTCCCGATCAGCTTTTCGATGCTGTCGATCGCCTCGGCATCGGCCTTGGTGACAAAGGTGAACGCTTTGCCGGTTGCGCCCGCGCGACCGGTGCGGCCAATGCGGTGGACATAGTCATCGGGATGCCATGGCGCGTCATAGTTGAACACGTGGCTGACGCCTTTGATGTCGAGACCGCGCGCGGCGACATCGGATGCGACCAGCAGGTTGATCGCTCCGCTCTTGAACGCATCCAGTTCGCGTTGGCGCGTCGATTGGTCGATATCGCCGTGGATCTCGCCAGATTTGAAACCTGCCTGCTGCAGGGCTTTGTTGAGTTCGCGCACGGTGGTTTTGCGATTGCAGAAAATAATCGCGGTGGTGACTTTTTCCTCGCGCAAAATCCGGCGCAGCACGTCGCGCTTTTTGGCAGGGGCCACATCGACCCGGCGCTGTTCGATATTGATATTGGCGGTCGCTGGGCGCGCCACTTCGATGTATTTCGGGTTGACCAGAAACTTGTCCGACAGCTTTTTAATCGGCGGCGGCATGGTCGCGGAAAACAACAGGGTTTGCCGGGTGGCGGGCAATTTGGTGCAGATATGCTCGATATCTGGAATGAAGCCCATGTCCAGCATCCGGTCGGCTTCGTCGATGACAAGCAGCTCGCACCCGTTGAGCAGTATCTTGCCGCGTTCAAACAGGTCCATCAACCGGCCCGGCGTCGCGATCAGCACATCAACGCCCTTTTCCAGCGCCTTGACCTGATCGCCCATCGATACGCCGCCAATCAGCAATGCCATACTCAATCCGCTGCCAACGCCGTATTTTTCGAAATTCTCGGCGACCTGCGTCGCCAATTCGCGGGTTGGCTCGAGGATAAGCGAGCGCGGCATCCGTGCCCGCGCGCGGCCATGCGACAAAATGTCGATCATCGGCAGCACAAAGCTGGCCGTCTTGCCGGTTCCGGTCTGAGCGATGCCGATCAGATCCTTCATCATCAGCACGGCGGGGATCGCCTGTGCCTGAATCGGCGTGGGGGTGTCGTATCCAGCGGTTTCCACCGCCGCAAGCAATTGGTCAGACAGGCCGAGATCGGCAAATTTCATATCGGTTCCGGAAAAAAGGTCTGCGCATTGTCACAGAGCATCATAAAACACGGTCGCACATATGCTGCACGAACCCGTAACTTTTGCGCGTTTTCGGCGGTTTTGTCAAGCTGGCTGTTATTGGATTTATAGACAGGGTTCGCTAGCCTTGAAAGCTGTGCAGGCATGACCTAGACATTTGCCCGATGACCAACATTCCCCCAAAAGCTGTAACTCTACCGTTAGAGCAGAAATATTCGCCAGAGCGGATGGTAGAGATGGGCCGGACTGCGCTCGACTGGTTGGGGAGCCATTATCTGGAAATCATCCTCGCCGCACTGACCGCTGCGGTCATCTATGTGCTGCTTGGCGTCGTCAAACGAACCGCCGCGCGATTTGTTGCGGGCAGCGATGAATTGACCGGGATTAGGACGATATTTCTGCGGGCGATCGCCCGGACCAGCCGGTTCTTTCGGGTCATGGTCGCGGCGGAACTGGTCATCACCTATGCTGAAGCGCCGGGGGTGGTGTCACGGGTGGTCAACATCCTGTTCACCATCGCCGTTGTTTGGCAGGTAGCGATCTGGATCCGCGAAATTGTGCTGGGGTTGGTCGTGAGGCGAACTGCGGGCCAGGATGAACAAGGTGAAACCCTGCGCAACGCCATGACCCTGATCCGTTTGTTGGTCAGCGTGGTCATCTTTGCCATCGCATCCATCGTTACTCTCGACAATCTGGGCTTTAACGTCACAGGCCTTGTTGCCGGGCTGGGCGTTGGCGGGATTGCTATTGGCTTAGCGGCACAGGGGATTTTCTCCGATCTGTTCGCGGCCCTGTCGATCATTTTTGATAAGCCCTTTGCGACCGGCGATACCATCAGCTTCGATACCTTCACCGGCGTGATCGAGAAAATTGGATTGAAATCAACCCGCATCCGGTCGGTGATGGGCGAAGAGATTATCGTGTCCAACACCAATTTGCTGGGCAAGGAAATCACCAACTTGACGCGGCTGAACCGCCGCCGCACGCGTTTTGCCATCGGGCTTGTTTATCATACGCCGGCGGACAAGGCTCTGGCTTTGCCGGACGTGCTGAAGGAATTGGTCGAGGCACATGACGGGGTCTTGATCCGCAGCGGCTTTACCGGTTTCGGCGATAGTGCGCTGCAATTCGTGCTCGATTTCGATATATTGAGTGCGGATTTCGAAGAGGTGTTCACCGCTCGCCACCGCATCGGTTTGGCTGTCTATCGAACCTTGCATGAGCGTGGCTATGAATTCGCCTATCCGACCCAAACTACTTATACCGCCGCCCCCGACGGTATGATGATCATGCCCTACGCGCCGCCCGCGTTAGCAAAGGATGCCGTAACGTCTGCGGCAGGCCCTGAAAAAAGTCTTTGACCAAGGTTCTTTTCGGTCCAAACTGCGGCCAATTTTCGACTCACCAGACAGGTTTTTAAGGAATTTTCTATGC
>JBGSLY010000312.1:0-4606 GCA_041740435.1 Parasphingorhabdus sp. | reverse complement strand
CGCCTCCTCGGCGATCCGGATGCTGCCAGACAAGTCACCGGCATAACGGAAACTGCCATCCGCTTCTGCAAGCCGGACAAAAGATTTTGGCGCGACCGCAAGGCTGATCGATCCACCATCCACAAAAGCCTTGCCCGTGGATGCTTCCGAATCCAACCCGAAATCATTCGACCAAAGGCCAGATGCATCCAGAACCCCCGTGACGATTATGTCGAATGGCGAAGGCAATTCGGCATCCCGTGCATAGCTGAAAGCAATGTCATCGTCGGCACCCAGCAGGGCCGAGCGGAAGGGTGATCCACCGGAAATGCCACTCAATTCATAGGTCCGGGCTCTAATCAGGCCGGATTTTGCGGTGACCGTCCCATCGAACCGAATCGTTCGTCCTGCATCTACAACTAACCCGCCGCCATAGGCCAAATTGAGGTGTGACCCGCTGTTAAAACTAACTGCGCCGCTCGTCTGTAAAGTCAGGCCCGATAGGCTGGCATTGGACAGCAAACTGTCGCTGAGCATGAATTCGCCATATTGGGCAATAGGCGCGGCTGCCGAAGCATCGTAAACGACGATATCCGCCCCATATGCGCTGCCGCTTGCGCCGGAAAATGACCCGATGCGCAGAAAACCGCCGGACGGCATTTCCCGGGCTGTCGATTGCATGGCCCGGCTATCTGCCGCAATGGCGGAAGACGCACTGCCGCGTACGGCATCGGCGATCTGCCTTGCTCCGGCAAAACTCTCACCGATCAATGTGCCTTGAATCGCACCTGTCGACGCGGAAATGGAGAGAGAACCAGCATCACGCCCTTCGACATAGCCCTGTTCAAAACGGGCACCATTTAGCAAGCTGTTGGCATATTCGCGTGACACGCCAAATTTGGTCTGGGTTTGGGTAAATCCATCACCAATGGCGACATAGATGTCATTGGGGTCGGCTTCGCTGATGTCGACCACGCGGCCATTGGCGGTCAGCAATTTACTGCTGCGCACGGTGCCAGACAGGTACCGAACCCAGCCGCCGGAAAAATCGATCGTTGCATTGGCATCGATCGTTATCTTTGCCGCATCCGCGAGCGCGGTATTTTGATCGAGTACAGGCGCGACAAACAAAGAAATATCGCCAGCGCGCGTCATGAATTCTGCGGCTTCAATGCCAATCTGGCTGACGGCGCCACTGCCATCTAGCAAGGGAGACCCGACCCAGCGCACACCATCGGCGCGCACACCACTGATCCGCGGGTCAATATATACTGACGTGCTGTTTAGCGTGAAGGAACCGTCGGTCGTTGGCTCCCGATAGTTGGGCGTGTCGCGCAGTTCGTTTCGTTTTAGCGGATCGATCAAAACGCTGTTTCGCGATGCGGACAGAACATAATCTTTTATGCCGCTGACGTCGATCAACGCGCCATCGGCTATAGTAATGCTGCCATTGGAAATCTCGCGACCAGTTGCTTGCAGCGCGAGGGCGTCAAATGCAGTTCCGGTCCGACCGCCAACCTCAACATTGGCGCTTGGGGCATAGAGTAGAGAGTTTTGGCCGAAACTGACTGCAGCAGTAGAGAATATGCCGGTGTAATTGACCGGGTCGGAAATTGGGACGTACATGCCACCAATTTCAATTTGCGACGTTTTGAAAATCGCAGGCTCAGCCGCGCTACCTTGCGGAATAACCTCGTCATTTTCGTCGGCCAAAATAACAATTCCGCTCGCCGCTGCGGCCGTTTCAGCTCCTGCCAGAATGATGTTGCCGCCGGTTAGAGATATTTTGCCATTGCGCGACACGCTGGTGGTAGCGCTCAACAATCCTGCATTGGTCACCGTGCCATCAAGGCCGGTACCAAGCGAGATATAGCCCCTTGCAACATCGATTAGGCCCGAATTGACCACTTCGCCATCCGAGCCGTAAGCAGACCGCAATATTAGCCCGCGCACGAAGGGGTCTAGGCCAAAAGCGCTGCCCGTGGACAGGGCATAGCTAATTCCCGTACCCGCTTGCAGACTCACCTGTCCCTGCGTCGAGAAAAGGGCACCATCATTCAAAACGCTCGGTCCAGTCAGCAGAACGAACCCATCGGAACCCGCAGTAATTTTGGCGCCACGGTCGATTTCCACTGCACCAGCGAAATTGGCAGATAGCGCTTGTTCGATTTGCGCAAAATTGCCGATATCGTAAGTGCCGTCCACCACCAGATTCGAGGTTATCATTGGCGCGATTCGAGTGCCATTGATGTTGGTTCCGGTGGTCAGCAGCCCGTTTTGCAGGAAGTTGACGTTGCGGTCTTGAATTGTCTGGCCAACAAAGGTGCTACCACCCGCAGCTTTGGCAAAATTGCCAATTTCCAATGTGCTGGCGAGCAAGGAATGCAAATTGACTTGCGAACCATTGCCGAAAATCACGCCTTGCTGATTGAGAATCAATACAGTGCCATCCGCCTTGATGGAGCCCAATATCGTCGTCGGTGCAGTGGACCCCACAACGCGATTAAGAGCAACCCAGTCTTTCTGGGCCACGCCATTCAATTTCTGGTCGAATTGCAACGTGGTGTTGCTGCCAATGTCAAAACGATTCCATGACAGGATTGCACGTTCATCATTTTGCTTGATGGTGACGACGACATTGCCGCTGCTGTCGGTCGTTTGAACCGGGCTGGATGCTCCCTGCCAAGTTTGACGCCCCGTGGGATCTAGTGCCGCCGCGACTCCGCCGACGATAGGATCGAGTCCATTGGGCGACAGCCCATTGGTCGGATTGACCCTGGGGATTGATGCCGCTGCCGCTGCCCGGGCCTGCTGCACCTGCGTTCGGATGCTATTGGCCCGAGCCAGCGTGGAAGTTTGCCGATCAATTCCGGACGTAAATCGCGGATTTGAAAGTCCCGCCGGCCGATCCGGGGCTTGCACATTCACGACCGGAGTCGCAGATGCGCGGCGGGCCGCCAATTGGGCTTGCGCCGGTGTTGCGGTCAGTGCAATCGCCACCACTGCCATGCTGGCACCCCCCCAACGCAAATATTGGGCTTTGCGGAGGCCGGACCGGGAGGTGGGAAGATTATTCGGCATGGATCATATCCTGTTTTAGGCCAAAAAATGCGGCCAAAATTCACTCTGCGAAGCTACGCAGCTAATGTTGCAGTATTTTGACTCAGCCGTTCAGCAGATGTAAAACCCGCTGTCCGGCTGTTGGTTCAGAATTTAGAATTCAACACCGATATCAAATTGCAGCACGTCTATAGCCAGCGGATCGCCGTCGATTTCGTTCGCGCTCAACCAACGCATCTGGGTAAACAGGCCATCGGCAATGCCGTAACGCGCCGAGAGAATATAGCCCTTGGAATTGGTCCCGCCGAGGTGGAAATCGCTATCCGAAAACGCATCCAGTGCCGCATCACTCTGCAAATACCGGTATTCGGCAGAGAACATCCAATCGCCGCGCTTCGCAACACGGTCATGGCCAAGTTTGGCGATAACCGAATACCCAGTATCCCCGCCGATAAAGCGGAGCGGATTGGTCACCCCGCAGAAATTGACATTGTCGCCGGTTCCGACAACCGCGCCGTTGTTGATTGGCTGTCCGGCTTGTCCATTGCGGCAGATATCGGCGGATTTAAAGCCGAGGTTCTTGATATAGCTTCCGCTGACCATCACACCGATATCATCCTGTACCGGAACGTAAACCGAGCCGAATACGTTCAAAATATCATAATCGAACGTCAGGCCTGGAATTTGACGACGGTCACCGATTCCAAGGCGTGGGTCGTCAATGATGTTCCGCAAGGGCGATAATGTGTTGCCCTTGGTCAGGAAAAACGGCTGGAACTGGTCGGTCGAACATTCGCTCGAATTAATGAGGTCACATGGGGTTGACAGTTGTCCTTGCAGATTGTCAAAGCTGTAATAGCCAACGCCTGCCGAAACTTTGATGCCATTGGTCACTTCGATCCCGCCAGAAATTTCGCCAGCAAAGAGATATTTGTCAACCGAACTACGCTTGGTGGGATTCAGCACCGGAAAATCTGCCGAGCCGAAGTCGAGCGGGAACGCTCCGCCGCGCAGCGTAAAGTCAAAGTCTCCATCGAGCAGCTTGCCCACATTGACCGCAGCCGACACACCATCAAAATTTAGATCGTCGTCGAACAGCATTTGAGGTGCACCAAACGGGTTGTCAAACCGGCCAAGCTGCGCCTCAACTCCGTCAAATGGGCTGAGCGTGATAACAGCTTGATCGAGCCAAATATCCCGCTTGCCAAAACCGCCACCCAAAAGCTGGTTGGTCGATATCGGGCCGCTGTCATTCCCGGTTGCAATCCGGATATTGGCCTGCACGCCCTTGGTAATGTCAGCCTTGACGCCCAGTCGCGCACGTACTCGCGCTCGGTTCCATCGATCCTGTGTGGTGTTTAGGAACGGAACATCAAGAAAGGGATTGTCAAATTCATATGGCGCGATTTCATTGATCGTTGCCAGATCGATGATATTCGCGGCATTTGTCGACGAATATAGCTCGGACTGGCTACGCAGCCGGACATCGCCGTAAAGCTGGATTCTGCGTGTCCATTCCGGCGCCGCCTGTTCGGGCGCGGCATAGCCGCCTTCGCGAATCTCACGC
>JBGSLY010000311.1:0-3721 GCA_041740435.1 Parasphingorhabdus sp. | reverse complement strand
GATGCGGTTTGCCGATCGGCAAACGATGACCGTAAAGCGGGATTAACCAGAATTTAGTGCTAGTGGAGCGAATTTGACATTTGAGTCCCGCTTGCCGAAAGGTGGAGATCAAATGTCAAATTCAAAAGCTCCACTAGAATCATGAGTTACCTAGTGGTCCTTAAGATTCCGACATTTGCTCCGGGTTTAGCAAAAAGGGGTAGCAAATGTCGGAATCGGACCACTAGGCCGTTCCGAACTGAGCCGAAAGTTTGGCGACATCAATGCCTTCGCATTGCCAAGCATGGGCCCAGAGGTCGGATTTGGGCCGGTCAAATAGCCAATCGTCCCGCCCTTTGGCTAGAGACCAGCCGTTTTGTGTGAGCTCGCGCTCCAGCTGCCCGGCTCCCCATCCGGAATAGCCGAGTGTCGCAATCCAGTGCTTCGGGCCATTGCCCTCTGCTATAAGCTTCAAGATATCAAGCGATCCAGACAGCGCCCAACGCTCCCCGATTTGCAGCGAAGTGCCCAGATTCACGTCAAGGCTGTGGAGGACAAAGCCCCGCTGTGGCTCTACCGGACCGCCGGAGTAGATCGGCCGATTATCAACACTGCCATGCCCAATGTCGAATTGATCGAGAATATCGTGGAAGGTCACACCGCCCAATGCCTGTTGAACATTCAGCCCAAGCGCTCCATTCTCATCATGCGAGCACAAAGCGATAACCGAACGGGCAAAGCGCGGGTCACCCATCCCCGGGGTGGCGAGCAAAAATTGTCCGCTGAAATATCGCGCCGAATCCATCAGGGCTAGCCTAACCAATTTTGCCTATGGCGAACAGGGCAAAGCCGCTTGCAATTGTTACCCGGCACACCCAATATGCCTCTAACATCATTCACACCCCAATTTTTAAGGACTCAACATGATCAAAACCGGTGATATCATCCCTGCTGCCAATTTGGTAAAAGCAACCGAGAGCGGACCTGAACAGGTCGCGTCTGCCGAATATTTTGCGGGCAAAAGAGTAGCATTGTTTTCGGTGCCCGGTGCCTTTACCCCGACCTGTTCGGCCAAGCATCTGCCCGGTTTTGTCGAAAAGGCCGATGAACTGCGCGCCAAGGGCATTGATGAGATTGCCTGCACCGCGGTCAATGATGTCTTTGTTATGGGCGCATGGAACAAGGCATCGGGTTCGGCCAATGTCACCATGCTGGCCGACGGCAACGGCGAGTTTGTGAAGGCCATGGGTCTGGAACTGGACGGCAGCGGATTTGGCATGGGGATTCGCGGCCAACGCTTCTCCATGGTCGTCAATGACGGCGTGGTCGAGCAGTTGAATGTCGAAGCGCCGGGCGATTTCCGGGTCAGTTCGGCTGAACATATGCTCGGGCAGCTTTAATCGGCGATGCTTGAGCACCCGCCCTATCGTGAAATCAGCAGGTCCATTGCTGGGCTAACTGCAATCGTTACCGGGGCGGGCAGCGGCATGGGCCGGGCGACAGCGCATCTGTTTGCCCGCGAAGGCGCACGGGTCGCGCTATGCGATATCAACGCGGAAGCGATAGAGGCGGTTGCGGCGGAAATCCGCACCGCCTGCTCCGCCGATATTGCCTGTTTTCCGCTGGATGTATCCAGCCATGACGCGATTAAGCAGGTAACGAGCGACATAGCCGAAAAGTTTGGTGGGATCGACATCCTGATAAATAACGCCGGCATTTCAGCATTCAGTGCTTTGGATGCCGGTCAGGATTATGACGATGTTTGGGCGCAAGCGCTCACGATTCTGTTGACGGCGCATCAGCGCATGGTCCGCGCTTGCCTGCCCTATTTGCGCCAGTCGCACTGCGCACGCATCGTCAACATAGCGTCGACCGAAGGACTTGGCGCAACGCCGGGTGACACCCCTTATGTTGCGGCCAAGACGGGCGTGACCGGCCTGACACGCGGAATGGCGGTCGATCTGGGCAAGGATGGCATTACCGTCAACTGCATCTGCCCCGGCCCGATCCGCACCGGCATGACTGCCGATGTGCTGGAAGAGCACAAAATGATCTACGCCAAACGCCGCACCGCACTCCGCCGCTATGGCGACCCCGAAGAGGTCGCACATATGACGCTCAGCTGCTGCCTGCCCTCGGCCAGTTTTCTGACGGGGGCGATTATCCCGGTCGATGGCGGGTTGATGGCGCGGAATGCGTGAATTGTGGGAATACTGACATACCTATTTAACTAAAGGTTTCGTCATTCCGCGAAGGCGGGGAACGATAGTGATCGGAGATCAATCCAACTCCGACAATATTCTCGTTCGCCAAGATCGCTGTACAAAAAACATGCACAGGAGATGGCTTCCCGCCTACGCGGGAATGACGGATTTTTTAAGAATAGATATATTCTAGAAAGGCCTCACCATCCCTTGGGCTTGCCTTTGTTCTGCGCCTTCAGCCAACCCATCAGCGGTTTGAAATAGTCCAGCATCGCCTTGCCAGACATCTCGCGGCTGCCGGTAAAAGCCTCCAGCGCGTCAGGCCAAGGCTTGGATGCGCCCAGTTCCAGCATCGCATTCAGCTTATCGCCAACAGCCTTATTCCCATAAAAGGAACAGCGGTGCAGCGGCCCTTTCCATCCGGCGGCATCACAGGCGGCCTTGTAAAACTGGAACTGCAAAATGCGCGCTAAGAAATAGCGGGTATAGGGCGTGTTGCCGGGAATATGGTATTTTGCCCCGGCATCAAATTTGCTTTCATCGCGCGCAACCGGCGGCACAATCCCCTGATATTTCAGGCGTAGGTCGGTCCAGCCCTTATTGTACTGATCGGTCGGAATTGACCCGTCAAACACGCCCCAGCGCCATTTGTCGATCAACAGACCGAACGGCAGGAACGCGACCTTGTCCATCGCCTGACGCAGCAACAGGCCGGTGTCCTTGTCGGCACTCGGCACCTTGGCTTTGTCTAACAATCCGATCTGCAACAAATATTCGGGCGTAATCGACAGCGCGACCGCATCACCAATCGCCTCGTGGAAGCCATCATTCGCGCCGTTCAGGTGCAGATAGCTCTGCTTGTTATAGGCGCGCTGATAATAATTGTGGCCCAGTTCGTGGTGGATGGTGGTGAAGTCATCACCATTGACCTTGATACACATTTTGATCCGGAGATCGTCGACATTGTCGATGTCCCAAGCCGAGGCGTGGCAGACCACTTCGCGGTCGCGCGGCTTGATGAATTGTGATCGCTGCCAAAAACTCTCCGGCAAAGGCGCGAAGCCGAGCGAGGAGAAGAAGTTTTCTCCGTGGCGAACCATTTTTTTCTCGCCCACACCGATTTTGTCGGGGTCGAGTTCGGTCGCGCTGGTCGCTTCGATACCGCTGGCTTTGAGGAGTTCGCCGACATCATAGCCGATATCCCCCGCCCCCGCCGGCGCGACAATGTCATAAATCCCGCCCCATTCCTGCGCCCACATATTGCCCAGCAAATCGGCACGGATCGGACCGGTTTTAGACTGCACCGCATCACCGTATTTCGCGTTGAGCTTGGCGCGAACAAAGGTGTGCAGCTCGTCATAAAGCGGCTTCACCTCCAGCCACAATTTGTCGGTCAGTTTGGCAAAATCATCGGCGGGCATATCATAGCCGGAGCGCCACATCGCGCCCACATCCTTGAACCCCAATTCCGCCGCGCCCTGATTGGCGATACCGACCATTTTCGCATAGTCACCGCGCATTGGTGCACCGACATTGTC
>JBGSLY010000310.1:0-10174 GCA_041740435.1 Parasphingorhabdus sp. | reverse complement strand
AGGCTTTGCTGCTGCTGCTGCTCATCTATTGCGGGTATACTACCCTCAATCCGGCTGCACCGCAGGAAACAGTGCTGGAAAAATGGGATTGGGTGTGGAAGGCGCTGGTGTTCGCGATATTCCTGCCGCTCACCCTGCGGACCCGTCTTCGCATTGAAACACTCGCGCTGGTCATGGTGCTGAGCGCCGGGACTTTATTTATCACCGGCGGGATAAAAACCTTGGCATCGGGCGGCGGCTATGGGGTTCTGGTGCTGCTAGTCGATGACAACAGCGGGCTGTACGAAGGCAGTATCGTGTCGATGGCGGCGATTGCGGCTATTCCGCTCATTCTATGGCTGGCGAAATACGGGACGATTTTCAAACCCGATTGGCGGGTCAAAGGTTTTGCCTTTGCACTGGTTTTCGCATGCTTGCTGATACCCGTGGGAACACAGGCGCGCACCGGTATTGTCTGTATCGCCGTGCTCGGCGTGCTGATGCTGCGCTTTAACAAGAACCGGTTTCTCTACGCCGGAATGGCCGGACTTCTGGCCTTGGCAGTCATTCCGTTCCTACCTTCATCGTTCACCGAACGGGCGGATACGATCAAGAATTATCAGGCCGATGAATCAGCATCGACGCGCATTGCGGTTTGGAAATGGACCTGGGACTATGCCAAGGCCAATCCCTTTGGCGGCGGCTTCAACGTCTATGTTCTCAACAGCTTCAAATATGAGCTCAAGGACGACCCCAAGCGGATCAAGGAAGATTGGGAGTTTGAGTGGGAAGAAGAAAACGGCCCCCGCATGGTCGAGGACAAGGGCCGTGCCTTTCATAGCAGCTATTTCGAAATGTTAGGCGAGCAGGGCTTTCCCGGCCTGATCCTCTGGCTGGCCCTGCACATCAGCGGGATTTGGCGGATGGAGCGGCTGCGCCGAATATACAATAAGAGCGAAAAAGAAGAGGAGCAGTGGATAGCGCCCTTTGCCATCGCGCTGCTCAATGCGCAGATTATTTATATGGTCGGGGCGTTGTTTGTCGGCATTGCCTTTCAACCGTTCATGTACATGCTGGTCGGCATGCAGATCGGTCTGGACACTTATGTCCGCCGCCGGTCACAGGAAGCAAAATGGCGTCCGATTGTCGCCAATCTGCACGAAAAACCAAAAACGGCACCGCGGCCCGTGCAGCGCAGGCTTTCGCATTGACCTGAGCGAGAAGGACCCGCACTAAGACTGGATGCCGGAGCTTCCCGAAGTCGAAACCACCGTCGCGGGTCTGCGCCCCGTATTGCAGGACGCTCGCCTCGACCAAGTGGAGGTGCGACGCCCTGACTTGCGCTGGCCCTTCCCGCCCGATTTGCGGCAGCGGTTGACGGGTGCGCGCGTTACTGGTCTCACCCGCCGGGCAAAATATGGCCTGATCCATACCGACCGGGATGACGTGATGATTTTTCATCTCGGCATGTCGGGGCGCTGGCGGATCAATCCGACCGAGATCGACAAGCACGACCATTTGATCCTGCAAACCGATAGCGGCGCGCGCGTCGTTCTCAATGACCCGCGCCGTTTTGGTTCGGTGGATCTGGTAGCTTTGGACGGATTGGATACCTTTCGCGCCTTTATCGAGCTTGGACCGGAACCGCTGGAGTCGGCGTTTAACAGCACCTATCTGCTGAAGCGTTTGGCCGGGCGCAAGACGGCGATGAAACAGCTGCTGCTCGACCAGAGAGTAGTTGCAGGGCTGGGCAATATCTATGTCTGTGAAGCATTGTACGGAGCCAAGATCGCCCCGAAAACGCCGGGCATGGCGCTCGGCAAAGCGGCTGCGAAACGATTGGTGACTGAAATCAAGCGCGTGCTGTCCGAAGCCATTTTGGCCGGAGGGTCCACGCTGCGCGATTTTGCTCAGCCGGACGGCGAGCTCGGGTATTTTTCCAAACAATGGCGCGTTTATGGCCGCGATGGGGAAGCCTGTTCCTGTGGTTCGCCAATTTGTCGCAGCGTTGATGGCGGCCGCTCGACTTTCTATTGCTCCAAATGTCAGGTGGCGACGTGAGGTATTTGGTCCATTTCGGATAGCACAGCGGATGCCAGAAAATTGGCGTTTTTCCCGCTGCCGATCCCTTACCGCCAAAAAAAAATCGCAAACTTGTTCCAAAATGGTTTTCCAATGGCTCGACCTTGTTTGAATTTTCCTTCATAACGACCCGGTGCAACGGGAATATTGGTAATTGCCTCTTCAGGCTCCAGTAAGGATTGCACCGTGTCTGAAAAAAATGTGCCGCAGCCGGATTACCGCTCGATCCTGTGTTCGGACAATCCGGATCGCTTACGCCGCTATCGCGAAATCACGGAGTTTGCCGGATTCGGGCCGCCGCAACTAGCGTCGCTTTTGGAGACACCGTCCGCTATCTCACAAAAGGCTGGCTTATCGGTTGCGGTTGTTGATCTGTTACAGGCGGACGAGCAGGGATTTTTGGCAGCAGCCAAGGCTGCAGAAATCAGCGAGACGCGCGAGATTGCGCGCATCTTTCTGCTCTCGCCGCCCGACATCGACAGATTCTATGCCGCAATGCCAGATAGTCCTGCTGATATCCTGCTCGACGATTCCGCCGAGGAATATCTTGCCAGTTTGGGCCGAGCGATGGCGATGGGTCGCCACATGTTGTTCGATTCCAGCACCGACAATCCGGTTCAGGACCTGCGCCGAATCAGCGCTGATGTTGCCCGGATTGCCCAGGCGCTGGTGCAGCTTTCGGGGGACAATGTCGTTGGCAACGCCCCGTTTGACAATAGCCTGAGCTACATCCAGCCCGCTGCAGATACCAGTGTTCACGACGCAGCGCTTCGCTATAGCGGGGATGATGGGACGTTGACCGGCTTTGGTTCCAGCGGCCCCGCCGAAGCTGAGCGACAAACTATCACGGCGAAATATGTCCGCAACATAATCAAAGCCCGTCGACTGCGAGAACAATATTTTGTAGCCGAGTTGTTTGCCGATCCAGCTTGGGACATATTGCTTGACCTGATGGCGGCACATTTGGAAAACCGATTGGTGTCGGTCTCCAGTCTGTGCATCGCCGCCTGTGTTCCGCCAACCACTGCGCTGCGCTGGGTGCGCACCATGACCGAAAGCGGCATCCTGATCCGCCGCGCCGATATCACCGATGGGCGCCGGGTGTTCATAACCTTAAGTCAGGAAACCATCGCCGGCCTGATCGGCTATTTCGCGAATGTCCGGCGACAGCGTTTGTTGATGGGATAGCTTTCACACCAAAGCCATCAGGCTAGCATTTCCGCCCGCTGCGGTGGTGTTGATCGATGTCGAAACCTCCTCCACTAGCCATTCGGGACGATAATGGCCGGTGCTGTCGGCGACTTGAATGATCGCTATCGGGCCGGACATAGCGGCCAGCCGTTCAATAATGCCCTGCATCCCGGCGGCGCGCGGCTCGATGAGAGCCGCCGAAAAATGGGAGGATGCGGGAATTTCGGCAATCCATTCGACCCGGTCCAGTACCTGTGGCGGCAGGTCACCGAATGATGGAGGCTTATCGCCCGACCAAACAATGGTCGCGCGATTTCCAGCCGCAAGGGCGGTGCCAAGCTGCAGCATCAGACCATGCTCGGTTGCGGGGAGCAGCAGCACCGCCCCCCGCGGATGCAGCGCATAAAGATTGCGCTCTCCCACCGGGCCAGACAATTCGGCGGTCCACCCGTTCAATTGCCGTGCGGCGGCATCCGCTATTTCCAGTGCAATAAAGTTCAGCCCTTTGGCCTTCACCCATTGGATCAGAGCTTCGCATGCGGCATCCGGCCGATCCATTCCGGCTATCGCGAGTTTAGGCCGCGTCTTGACCAGTCGGCCAAGATAAAGCGGCCCGCCCGCCTTTGGGCCAGTACCCGACAGGCCGCGCCCGCCAAAGGGCTGCACACCAACGACGGCACCGATGATATTGCGGTTGATATAAATATTGCCTGCCGCTGCTCTCGCGGTAACTTGCTCCACCGTGTCGTCAATCCGGGTATGCAGTCCGAATGTCAGGCCGTATCCGGTCGCGTTTATCGCATCGACCAGTGCATCCATTTCGTCCCGCCGGAACCGGATTACATGCAGAACCGGACCAAAAACCTCTCGCCTGATCTGGGCAATATCGTTGATTTCGATGATCGTCGGCGCGACAAAACTGCCGTGCTGTGTGGCCTCTGGCAAAGGTTGCTGATGCACCGTACAACCAAGCTGCCGCATATGCTTGATATGGGCTTCGATGTTGCGCTTGGCCTCCGCTGTGATGACCGGCCCAACATCGACTGCCAGCCTGTCCGGATTGCCGATGGTGAGTTCCATCAGCGCCCCTTTAATCATCGACAGTTGCCGGTCGGCAATATCGTCCTGCAAGCACAATATCCGCAAGGCCGAACACCGCTGACCCGCGCTGTCGAATGCCGAGGCGATGACATCGGCGGTCACCTGCTCCGACAATGCCGAACTGTCGACGATCATGGCGTTTTGACCCCCGGTTTCGGCGATTAGGGGGATCGGATGCCCATCCTGCACATCGTGTCGGGATAGTTCGAATTGTATCAAACGTGCGACTTCGGTGGAACCGGTGAACAGCACCCCTGCAATTGCCGGCTGCCGAACCAAAGCAGCCCCAACCGTGCCATCTCCGGGCAGAAATTGAAGTGCCTCCGCGGGTATTCCGGCAGCATGCAAAATGCGGACAGCTTCTGCGGCTATCAGCGGTGTTTCTTCGGCGGGCTTGGCCAGCACCGTGTTGCCTGCGGCTAGGGCTGCTGCAACCTGGCCAAGAAAAATGGCCAGCGGAAAATTCCACGGGCTGATGCATACCACCGGCCCGAGAGGCTGGTGGTTTTCGGCCAGATTTTCGGCGGCTTGCTGCGCATAATAGCGCAAAAAATCCACCGCTTCCCTGACCTCTGCAATGGCATTGGCGGCTGATTTTCCGGCCTCCCTGATGATCAAGCCGAGCAAGGTCGGCATTTGCGATTCCAGCCGGTCTGCCGCGATCTCCAGAAGGGTCGCACGGTGTTTTGCCGGGACCGACGACCAGTGCGGAACCGCCTTCAACGCCGCCTGCGCCGCCACTTCTACATCCTGCTCGGTAGCAAATGCCACAGCACCGAAGCAATCGCAGTGATCGGCGGGATTGCATGCGGTTTCTGGCGTGTGCTCTGAGTTACCTCCAACGATCATCGGGCTGGCGGTCCATTGTCGCGCTGCGCTTTCCTGCAAGTTTTCACTCAGATCCGCGAGCGTGTTTTCACAGGCGAGATCGAGTCCGCGCGAATTGCGACGTGCTCCGTGGATGTTGGCGGGCAGCGCGACGACAGGATGCGGCGCACCCAACGGGACTATGCTGCCTGCCTCCCGCACAGGGTCAGCCGCCAGTTCATCTAACGAAACAGCTTCGTCCCAAATCCGGTGTACGAAGGACGAGTTGGCACCGTTTTCAAGCAACCGCCGAACGAGATAGGCCAAAAGCGTTTCATGTGTCCCCACCGGCGCATATATGCGGCAGGGCCGCGCCATTTTTTCAGGACCCACCACCTCCTCATAGAGCGCTTCGCCCATGCCGTGGAGGCACTGAAATTCATAATCCCCCAACGCAAAATCGGTTCCGGCAAGGTGATAGATCGCAGCAAGCGTATGCGCATTATGCGTCGCAAACTGCTGAAAGACGGCGTCACGGGCACTCAGCAACTTCGCCGCGCAAGCGATATAGGAGACGTCGGTGTGTACCTTGCGCGTGAAAACCGGAAAATCGGACAGGCCATCCACTTGCGCGCGTTTGATTTCGCTGTCCCAATAGGCCCCTTTGACCAGCCGCACCATGATCCTGCGGTGCGATCGGCGAGCCAGATCGATCAACCAGTCGATGACAAACGGGCATCGTTTCCCGTATGCCTGCACCACGAATCCAAGGCCGTCCCAGCCCTGTAATTCCGGCGCGAAGGCCAGATGCTCCAAAAGGTCGAGCGACAATTCCAGCCGGTCCGCTTCCTCGGCATCGATATTAAATCCGATACCATATTGCCGGGCAAGCCGGGCGAGCGAAAACAGGCGCGGCAGGAGTTCATTTATGACCCGCCCGACTTGGGAGCGGCTGTAGCGGGGATGGAGCGCGGACAGCTTGATAGAAATGCCCGGCCCGGTGTAGATGCCGCGTCCGGCGGCGGCCTTGCCGATGGCATGAATGGCATTTTCATAATCGGCATAATAACGGTCCGCATCCGCCGCCGTGGTCGCAGCTTCGCCTAGCATATCATAGCTATAGGCAAAGCCTTTTGCTTCCAGCTTTCGGGCGCGTTTCAGCGCCTCGCCGATGGTCTCCCCCGTCACAAATTGTTCGCCCATCAACTGCATCGCCATATCTACCCCGCGGCGGATCACCGGTTCACCAGCCCGGGCGAGCAAGCGGGTCAGGGCGGCGGCGAGCCCGGTTTCGGCATGGCTGGCCGTCAGCTTGCCGGTGACCATCAGTCCCCAGGTCGCCGCGTTGACAAACAGGGCGTTGCCCTCCCCCAGATGATTGCGCCAGTCGCCGCCGGCAATCTTGTCACGGATCAAGGCATCGCGGGTGTCATCGTCGGGAATCCGCAGCAACGCCTCTGCAAGGCACATCAACGCAACACCCTCCTGACTCGACAGCGAGTATTCCTTGACCAGCGCTTCCACGCCGCCTTTCTGCCCCTTGGCGCGCAGCGCATTGACCAGTTTTTTGGTCGTTGCGCTAATCTCCGCGCGCACCGCTTCACCAACCTCGGCCTGCGGCAACAGAGCGGCGACGGCAATGGGTTCGGGGGTCCGGGCCGCCTCGGTAATCCGCCGCCGCATCGGTGAATCCGGGCGGATAGGCGGAGCAAAATCGGCAAAAGGGGCCGTTGGAGAAGTCATATCGGGTTTTCCTGTTCACGTGATTTGCCCGCTATACATCGGGCTAAGGGGACAGGGTACCGATTATCGGAGTACCAGTGACACGCGAGCTTCGTTGGGGGTCGCAATAACCCCTCAGTTGACTTCACTCCTGATCGCCGTTTGCGGATTTCGCGCGAAGGCACGAAGTGCGCTGTATGGAGGTGTGGGGCAGCTTATTTGTTTGATGGCGAAGGCTTTTGGGAGGGTGTGGGGCTGGTAGGTTAGCGCGCGTACCCTATTTTCATGGTAGGGCATTTAGGAGATATGTACCTGTCACAATGACCGCGCACATTAATCGAAAACTTGTCGCAAACGCTCAGGCTGTCGAGGCAGCGTGTTGCGCTTCAGCTTGACATTGCCTAGCCTCAATTTGTCTATTGAACGCCAACGAAGTGGATGCTAGATCGCAAAAATTCATATATTATAGGGTACCTCCAAGAAGAGTTACCTTTAGGTAAAATGTAATGCAAATTAGACATGCCTTTAATTTTGATTATCTTTTGCCATCCGAGTGGTTGGTCAACAACTTCAAAATCATCGGGTCGACGGAAGTACAATATGTGTCGCTTTCGGGCAATACCATTATTGTCCGAGGGGCGAATCTCTCGGCAAATGGCGCGTTTACGGCAACCGGACGCGTCGATGAAATCGTCATTCAGGCCGCAAGTGGCGTGGAACTGGCAAATATCTCTGGCTTATCGCTGCGCGCGGACCTACTTTTTCAATGGATGACCACCGGTCAGGGACTGCCGCGCATTTTCGCGTCCGGCAATACGATGTTGGGAACCTCTCGGGATGATCGGATCGAGGGGTATAATGGCGACGACAGCATCCGTGGCTTCGGAGGAGACGACCTTCTCGGCGGCGGTGCAGGCGACGATATCCTTGACGGCGGTAAGGGAAACGATCGGATCTTCGGCGGCGACGGGATTGATACCGTCGTACTCGCCGGTTCGCGCGCGGACTGGACAATCCGGTTCAGCGACACAGGTATCGTGGCAACGTCGGTCGTCGACGGCTCAATAGATTATCTTGCATCTGTCGAAAGGCTAAGCTTCAGTCATGGGGTTGTCGGCGTCTCTTCATTTCGAGGCGATACCTTTGTCAGTGCTGGAGATAAGACAACCGTAAACGGAACGCCCGGAACCGACAGGATGCTCGGAACTGATTTCACGGATTTTTTCAGCACGTTGCTTGGAGGTAATGATATCGTTCGCGGCGGTCTTGGGGACGATGTCTATACTGTCTATGCGAGAACGGACCCGGCGGAAGCTCCCGGCGAGGGCTACGATCATATTAACTTGCTGGGCTCAACCGGGACGCGTTTCGTGCTGCACGACAATGTCGAGAGTGTCGCCGTTATGCGAGACGATATTCCGGCCGCGCTGACTGGCAACGTGCTGAACAATCGCCTGTTCGCAGGGAATGATGACGATTTTGTCGATGGCCGAGCGGGCGACGACGAAATCCATCTCGCAGCCGGTGACGATTCGGCCGAGGGTGGACTTGGAAACGACGTCATCTATGGTGCGGCTGGCCATGATCAGATTTCCGGCGGAGAAGGTAACGATTTCATCGTCGGAGGCGGCTCTGCCGATGTCTTGGCTGGTGGTAGAGGCGACGACGTAATTTACGGCGATCAGTTTGGCGCGCGCGGTCTGCAGGGAACGTCTGTCGCGACCGGGCCAGCAGCTGCCGATCCGGAAACCACAGGCGAACCTCCGAATATCCTTTTCATATCGATTGACGATCTGGCCTCTGTTTTCGAAATCTTCGATCATCCGCTGGTACATGCGGTTGCGCCTAATCTTGATGCGTTCTTCAATCAGTCGACGGTTTTTACCAATGCCCATGCGACGAGCCCGCTTTGTAACGCTTCGCGTGCTGCCGTTCTTTACGGTGTTGATTCCGAAACGAGCGGCATTCACACCAACTTAGATGATCACCTGATTGCCAGGACCCAATTTCAGAGCCTGCCCAGCTTCCTAGGCGAGAGCGGCTACAGTACCGCGATGACTGGGAAGATCTTTCACGACAATTTGGATCGTGGAGATGCGGGGGCATTACACGAGATATTCAACGATTCTCGGCCGAACGACTGGATACCCGCAAGCTGGGACGAGCCTACAACATCGTTTACTGCGCCGTTCGCGCCGGAAGTCCCCGATGAGGCCTTTGCCGATGCGCGACAGGTTCAGTTTCTTGAGGACTATCTGGCACGGGATCATACCGACCCTTTCTTCTTCGCCTTTGGAATATTTCGCCCGCACGCACCCCGCGAAGTACCGCGGAAATATTACGATCTTTATCCTCTCGATCAGATGCCCCTGCCTGATTACCAAGGCGGAGACCTGGGTGACTTGGGAGAACTTGCTCTTGCGTACGCCGGTTATGGCAACGCAGGCACGATTAGAGCAAATGACCAGCTTAGCCTTTCTGTTGCGACTGACCCTATGTCAGTCAAGCTGGCGATACAAGCCTATCTGGCGGCCGTTTCCTATGCAGATGCAGTCTTTGGTCAGCTAATGGCGGCGCTTCAATCCAGCGATTATGCAAATAATACGATGGTCGCCTTATGGACCGATCACGGTTTCCATCTCGGCGAGAAGACCCATTTCGGAAAGCACACCCTTTGGGAACAGTCAACGCTCTCACCACTGGCATTCCGTATGCCAGGCCAAACCGAAGGGGTGGTAATCTCGAATACCGTAAGTCTGATCGACATCTATCGGACAATCACGGACATAGCCGGGCTAGAAGCGCCGGATCACGTGCAAGGTTTAAGTCTGCTTCCCCTGATTGAAAATCCCGATATCCCGTTCGACCGCCCGGCAGTGACGGAGTTTTACGGCAATTACGCGGTCCGGACGGACGATTGGCGCTATATCCAGTATTGGGACGGCACGGAAGAACTCTATAATCATACACTCGACCCATCCGAGATCGTAAACCTGGCGGGTGATCCGGCCTACCGAGCGATCATGGATAGTCTAAGCGCCTATATCCCTGGCGGCGCTGATAACATCGAAGGCGGTGAAGGGAATGATATCCTCAACGGTCTGGCTGGCGACGACTATCTCGACGGCGGCGAAGGTAATGACACGCTGGATGGTGGTGCGGGCGATGACTTTTTAGGCCGTGGACTCATAATGCCTCAGTCGGAGCCTGATGCAAGCGAGTTTGACCATGGCGAGGTATGCTGACCCGAGCTTGTCGTAACGCGTTGCGATTCTGCGATAATATTTGAGTT
>JBGSLY010000309.1:0-2667 GCA_041740435.1 Parasphingorhabdus sp. | reverse complement strand
GGCTTGCTGGGCAACAAAGGCCCGATAATACGCCACTCAAACTCGCTCATGTCGTATCGGCTCATCAAAATCTCCCTTCAGGAAATCTTGAATCATAAAATAACCCCGTTGGGAATCCTGTTTATGAGTACACGGCCTAGTTGCGACCGCCTTACGTCCCCATAACAATCGCCTTGGCAAAGGCGGGGCGCTCGCTGATGCGCTGCGCATAGGCTTTCAGATTGGGCATTTCGTCCGGAATGCAGCCAAGCCGATTGCTCATGAAAGCGGCATGACCGAGCATGATATCTGCACCCGAGAAATCACCGATCAGATAGTCCTTGCCTTCGAGTGTTTCATTGACCGGCTGCCACGCCCGGGTCAGCAATTTGCGCGCCTGATCAAGAACGGTTTCGTCACGACGTTCGGGCGGCAGCAGCAGCGTGTGGACGACAATCGTGTTGACCGGCGGCATCACCATGCCTTCGCAATAGTGGAACCATTGGAGATAGGCCGGGAAGAGCGGACTATCGACTGCCGGTTTCAGCGCGCCATCCGTATGCCGGACGAGAATGTATTCCACGATCGCACCCGATTCGAAGATCGATATGTTGCCGTCCTCGAGAACAGGGACCCGTCCCAACGGATGACGGGCGCGATGTTCGTCGGATTTTAGATCCTTGGGGTGAAACGCCATCAGGTTAAGCTGGTAGGGCAGCTCCAGCTCCTCAAGCAACCAGCTGATCCGGCTTGCGCGGCTATTCGGCGCGAAGTGCAGCTTTAAAGTCATCATTCCGTCTCCCGTTTCCCTTTTCCTAGGCCACGCTGTGCACCATCGCATCGGTCAGTTTCACTTGCAATTGTTTATTGGCACAAATATGCCAATAAATGCAAGAGATGGAGGCGATGATGAAACGGATCGGGATCGGGTTGTTGGTCGTTCTGGCGATTGCCGGGGCGTCCGCCATTCTTTTTCAACAACAGATCGGCCAATTCGTCGTCCAGCGGGTGGCTCAGCAATTGGCTGGCCGCAATCAATTGCCCAGCCTGGGTGATGGATTGCATGTCGGGCTTTGCGGCACAGGCTCGCCTATGCCCAATCCCCAGCGCGCAGGCCCCTGCAATGTCGTTGTCGCGGGAAGTCAGGTGTTCGTTGTTGATATGGGCGAAAACGGCAATCGCAACCTCAACCTGATGGGTATCAGCGCCGCCGATGTCGATGCCTTGCTGCTCACCCATTTCCATTCGGACCATATCGACGGGATTGGCCCGTTAATGCTGTTCCATTGGACCAGGGGCGCAAGCACAGCGCCGCTGCCAGTCTATGGCCCAGAAGGTGTTGAGCAAGTTGTGGCGGGCTTCAATGCAGCTTACGCCCTTGATGGCAGTTACCGCATCGCCCATCACGGCGAAAGGATCGTACCCGGCAGCGGTGGCGGGGCCGAGGTGCGGCCCTTTGCCATGGACGGTGAAACGGCAATTGTTCTCCAAAGCCGCGGCCTGACCGTGACAGCATTCAAGGTCGATCATGATCCGATCAAGCCTGCGGTCGGCTATCGTTTTGACTATAAGGAGCGATCAGTCTGCATCAGCGGCGACGCGGACAAATCCGCAAATCTGATCGCGGCGTGCAAAGGCGCGGACATCATCGTGCACGATGCCCTTCAGCCCAATTTGGTCAAGGAAATGCAAGCTGCATTCACCGCCGCCGGCAATGCCAACACCGCCAAGATCTTCAGCGATATTCAGGATTACCACGCCTCGCCCGAACAGGCCGCCGAAAGCGCGAAAGCGGCTGGAGCGCAAATGTTGGTGCTGTCCCACCTCGTGCCGCCACTGCCTTTGTCTTATCTCTATCCTGCGTTTTTGGGTGATGCCGAAAACCGGTTCGATGGTCCCATAGTGGTAGGCGAAGACGGCATGCTGTTTTCGCTGCCGCCAAAGAGCAAAGCGATCGAGCGTAGCAATCTCATGTAAAGGGAATTCCTGTGTACAAGCTTCATGGCGCGCTGGCCTCGCCCTACACAATGAAAATGCGCGCGGTTTTGCGGTACCGCCGCATTCCGCATATCTGGTCGCAAGGCCCGGCTGCGCGCGCGACACAGGCGCAGGTCAAGGCGCCGGTTATCCCGGTGCTGGAATATCCCGATGGCCATTTCGCGAATGACAGCACACCGCTGATCTATGATCTCGAAGCGCGACACGCCGACCGGTCGATAGTGCCCGATGACCCGGCGCAGGCGTTCATCGCGCATCTGATCGAGGATTTTGCCGACGAATGGCTGACCAAGGCGATGTTCGGCTATCGCTGGCTGGAGGAAGTGGATCAGGACCAGATGAGCCACTGGCTTGCCTTCGACCTGTTCCAGGGCGGCGGCTTGGCACAGATCGACACCTTCGCCAGTGCCTTCCGCGACCGTCAGGTCGGGCGCATGGCACTGGTCGGCTGCACGCGGGAGAATTTCCCGCTGATCGAGGCCTCGACCCGCCGGGTGCTCGCCGCGCTCGAAGCGCATGTGACGACGCGTCACTGGCTGTTCGGCACCCGTCCGTCGCTGGCGGAGTTCAGCATTTACGGGCAGATTTCGCAACTCGGCGTCGATCCGACCGCGCAGGCGATGATGCGCCGCGACTTTCCCTACACCTATCGCTGGCTGGCCCATGTCGACGATGCGTCGGGCGTGGAGG
>JBGSLY010000308.1:0-16007 GCA_041740435.1 Parasphingorhabdus sp. | reverse complement strand
GCGACATCAACGGGTGCATTTAGCTATACCACGCTGGACTCCTCCTATCCCAACGGGATTGGCTCGATTGACGTCTGCTTCAAGGACGCACAGACCGGCAGCTGTTCCGGCGGCGGCAGCGGCGGTCTTACCGATGGCCAGACCGGAACGGGTACCTTCACCTTGACCTTTGCCAATGCGGTATCACCGATTACCTTGGGCGATTTCTACGTCCGCTATCAGTCGATCAGCGGTGCAGGTAATGTCACCTCTGCAAGCGGTAACGGCACGTTGACCTCCTCGACCAGCGGCGGATCGACTGGTGGCTCAACCGGCGGTACGCCAGTGCCTGAACCGGGCATGCTGGGATTGCTCGGTGGCGCTCTGCTTGCTCTGGGTTTTGCCGGACGGCGCCGCCGCAAGGTTGCTGCCGCCTGAAAACTCTGCCTTTTGCTTAACGCTTCAGCAAACTAAGACCGCTGGGCGAGATTACCAAATGCCCTCTCCGACTTCTGTTGGCGAAGGCATTTGCTTGTTCTCCCAGCACACCCCGAATGTGCGGAATGGTGAACAGCTGCAGTTATGCGAAATATAGGACGACAAAGGTCGCTGGGCGCCAAAACTGTCGACTTTTTTTACAAAATGTCGCTTCAATCCGGTCCGTTAACCATTACAATCGGCAGAAAATGGCGATTGGCATGTCATTTGCTTTTTTACTGATTAACGATAGCAAGTGAGGACGAAGACATGACGTTGAAATTGAAAGGTCAGATTTCGATTGCGGTAGGATGCCTAGCCCTAATGGCGGTTCCAGTTCAGGCGGAAATTATAACGGCTGATAGCAACACCATCGGAACAGCCAGTGCAAGCCTGGACCGGGGATGGTTTGGCGGATCAACCGGCGGTTGGTTTGGTGGAACCAGCGGCGGTTGGTACGGCGGCACGAGCGGTGGTTGGTCAACAACTTCCACCTCGACCGGCGGAACCAGCGGTGGTTGGTCAACAACCTCCACTTCGACCGGCGGAACATCGGGCGGTATCAGCACGTCCTCGACTTCAACAGGCGGCACGCCAGTGCCGGAGCCGGGTATGCTCGGCCTGATGGGCGGCGCTCTGTTGGCGTTGGGCTTTGCTTCACGGCGTCGGCGTAAAGCTGCCTAATTGCTTACGATGCGCGCAGGGCTTCGGCCAAATGCGCGCGAATTGTCAGATTATCCGGCGCCTTCTCTGCCGCCAAGCGGAGGAGGCGTTGTGATTCTGCCAAGTCGTTCCCCGAACGGAATTTGACCCAGCCCGCCGTGTCCAATACCGACGCGTTATCCGGTGCGCCTTTCAGCGCCAGATCGGCATATTTGATCGCTTCGGAATGCCGCCCCAACATGGACAAGGCATAGGCCAGATTGTTGAGCACGAGCACATTTTTGCCATCGGTGGCGGCAATGATCCGTTGATAAGCAACAACCGCCTTTGCCCAATTGCCTTTGCGGATTGCCGCATCGCCTTCGGCCAGATCGCTCGCTAGGACTCTTGGGGCCGGTTGATTGGCGCGACTCAGATAGCTTGCCGCCGCAGGATCGCCAGATGCCTTGGCAAATTTCGCTGCGAGCGCCAGCTCTTCGGGTCGCGCCTGCTGACTGTCCGCTACGGGTTGGATTGTCTTGAGCGCGCCCTGTGCATCGCCCGCTGCAAATTTGCTGCGTGCCAACAGGGAAAGCGCCGCCCGGTTATTCGGTTGCTGTGCGGCAATCGGCGCAACTTGCGAAATCGCCAGCTCAGCCTGCTTTAGTTGAAGCAGCGCCTCTCCATAAATAAGGCGCAGCGGATCGGAGATTGGGATTTCGGCCTTGGTATTCTGCACGAGATCGCGAACCTTTGTCCATTGTTTGCGCGCCATGGCCAGCCGGGCGTTGAGATAGATTATGTCCCGGTCATTGGGAGCCCGTTTGCTCACCTGAGCAATAACTGCCTCCATGTCATCAAGCTGCCCCAGTTCACCCAAAATGGCTGCCTTGCCAGTAAGCGCAGCCAGACTGGCCGGAAACAGTTTTTCCGCCGTTTTATAGTGGGCAAGCGCTTGCTGATATTGGCCGGCCTGCGTTGCGATCTGCGCCAGTACCAACAGCGTATCCAGTCCTTCGGGATCGGCCTTTTCTGCCTTAGCCGCCATATCCTGCGCACCCGCGACATCCCCGGTTAGCAACCGGAAACGCGCATAGTCGGCAAATGCGCGGCCATTGCCGCCCGCTTTGGCGGCAGCCTCAAAATGCGTGGCGGCGGCGGGAAGATCCTTTGCCTGCATGGCCGCCAATCCGCGCAACCGCTCTGCCTCTGCATCGGATAAACCAGTGAGAATCGCCCCAACCTCCTGACCGCGCCCGCGCAGCAACTCTGCCTCGGCCATCAACCGGGCAAGAGCAGGCTCTGGCTTTTGCCCCTTAGTCAGCCGCGCCAAGACACCGGCCGCCGCCTCACCATCCCCCAAGGCAAGCAGGGTTTTGGCGTGGAGCAGCAGCATTTTCGAGTCATTCGGTTCCTGCCCTAGCGCCGCCGCCAGATAGATTTTGGCCGCGCTATAATCGTTGGCGGCAAAGGCCGCTTCGGCCTTGGCTAGAGAGTCAGCGGGGCTGTCGGCACAAGCCGAAACAAGAGCCAAAAGCGGGAGCAGATAGATGTGTTTCATCTTGCCGCTTTACCGCAGAAAACTGAACTTTGCGTAAAAGTCCCCCGCCAAAAAGCTGGTTTTAACCGGACGTTGGCACCACCAGATATTTGTCGCCGGTCGCCTTCTTTTCATAAGCGGCGGCAATCGCCGGATCGATCATATCCATCAGGCTGATTTCATTGCTGTAATCGCTGTGGAAAATGCCGTTTCGTTCCTCGACGCTGTACATCCGCATTTCGATCATCCGCTCGAGCCCGACTTTTTCCAGATGCGGCGTCAGCAGCCAGCCACCAACCCCCCAATAGAGGCCCAGACCGCCACCCAGAATTGTCTCCGAAGTGTCGAGACGGCCATAGATATACACCTGCTTGTGGATCGTTGAGCCATAGACACTAAACGGCGCGCCGCGCTTGGCCGCCGCTTGTTCCATCGCGGTCAGAATCTGGCTGGCCAGTCTACCGCCACCAATCGCGTCAAAGCCCAAGGTCGCACCGGTTTCAGCCAACGCATCGACCAATAAGGGCATGAAATCGTCTTTCGTGCTGTCCAGCACATGGGTCAGGCCGATGTCGGTCAGGATTTTCTTCTGCGCGTCCGAACGGACAATCGCGACCAAGGGCACCCCTTCCTTCAGGCACAGCTTGGCCAGCATTTGCCCTAGATTGGACGCCGCCGCGGTGTGTACCAGGGCGCTATGCCCCTCGGCGCGCATGGTGTTGAGGAAGCCCTGCACCGTCATCGGATTAACAAACAGCGACGCGCCTTCCTTCGCCGGCGCGCCTTCGGGCAAGGGCACACACATCATGGCGGGCATCACCCGGTGGGTGCGATACATTTCGCCGCCGACGATGGTGACGGTCTTACCCAGCAAAGCCTGCGCCGCGTCGGACGCGCCAGCGGCCACGACCAGCCCTGCCCCTTCGTTCCCGGCGGGCAGTTTCTTGCCCTTGCGCCCGGCAAAAATCCGCATCATCGCCGGATCCACATCAGCCACCAGCGCTGGATGGCCATCGACGGTCTCACTGCGCAGTGTATCCATTTTTGCCGGAGAAAGAAGCAGGCCGAGGTCGGACGGATTGATCGGCACCGCCTGCATCGCCACCACCACTTCGTGATCGGCGGGCGCTGGCACATCATAGGGCTCAATCGACAGGACCAGGCGGCCGTCATCGGTGACGGTGGTAAAAAGCTGCTGCGCGCCAGTGATAGAGTGGGTCATGGGGTTATCCTTTTTGAAAAAGTTAAAAACTTCTGGCCGCGCCCATCGCTGCCATGCGTTCGGTGATTGCGAAAAATTCGGTTACGGTAACGTCGATAATCTGCTTTGCGGTTTTGACCTCATCGATCAGACCCGCCGATTGTCCGGCAAGGCCGACCGCTGCCTCCATATCGCCGCCAAAATAGAGGTCGAGAATCCGAGCAAATGTGTCGGGCGGCATCAGGCCCTCGGCATGGATTTTCGCGGTCCGATCGGTCTTCAGCGCGCGGATGCAGGGAGTGGATTTTTTGTTGAGCACATAGGTGCCGGTTTCGCGGGCATCGACGATCGCTTGCTTGTAGTTGGCGTGCACCGGACTTTCGGCGCTGGAGACAAATCGGGTGCCCATCTGGATACCCTCCGCGCCCAAAGCAAAGGCCGCCGCCATCCCTTTGCCGTCGCAAATGCCGCCCGCTGCGACCAACGGCACATCGGTCACCCGGCGGATGGCTTGCAAAAGCACAAGGGTCGAGACTTCTTCCGGGTTTTTGAAGCCGCCGCCCTCGGCACCTTCGACCACCAGACCGTCCACCCCGGCCTCGACGCATTTGATCGCGGCATCGACGGTCGGCACCGCGTGATAGACGATGATCCCGGCTTCTTTCAGCGGGCCAATAAACTTAGCCGGACTGCCCGCCGACGTGGTGACGAATTTCACCCCGGATTCGCAAATACGCGGCAGAATGGCGGGGTCGCGCAGGAACATGATCGGCAGGTTTACCCCGAACGGCGCATCGGTCAGTTCGCGCATCTTGGCGATTTCCGCCATACAGGTTTCGGTTTCACCCGACGAAGTTTCGATAATCCCCAGACCGCCCGCCTTGCAAACCGCAGAAGCGAGTTGCGACCGTGCAATCCAGCCCATCGGGGCTTGGACAATCGGATATTTCGCGCCGCAATGCGCCAGAAACCGGTTCATAATCTTCCTCTCCACCCGCGATGCTGTGATCAGCCCATCGGGTATAAAATCTCTTTGCTAACCGCGTCGATCGCCTTCATCACCTCATCGCTCAGCACCAGATCGGCGGCGGCAAAAATGTCGGGCAATTGATCAACGTACGTTGCCCCGACGATAGTCGAGGCGACGAAGTCATGCTGCTTGGACCAAGCGGTAGCAAGTGTCACCGGCGACATCCCCGCATCCGCCGCTATCGCCATAAAGCGTTTTGTGGATTCCTCGCTGCGCGGATTAAAGAAACGGGTCGCCATCGCCGCCTGCCGCCCGCCAATGTCGAGATAGGCGGAAAAACGCGCACCCTTGGGCCGCTGTCCGTCATTATATTTGCCCGACAACACCCCGCCGCCCAGCGGGGAATAGGGAATCAGGCTCACCCCTTCGTGGCGGCATACCTGCGCCAGTTCATCCTCGAACCGGCGGTTATTCAGGCTGAAATTATTCTGGATGGTGCAATAGCGGGCAACCCCCAACCGCTCTGACGCTTCCAGCGACTTCATCAGGCCCCAAGACGTTTCGTTGGAACAGCCGATAACCCGGATTTTCCCAGCGCGGATTTGCTCGTCGAGTACCTCCATCGTCTCGTCATAGGCGGTGCCGTGGTCGGGCCAATGGGTTTGATACAGGTCGACATAATCGGTTTGCAGCCGCCGCAAGCTGTCATCCAGCGCTTTGATAATATTGTGCCGGTCGAGCGCGGTCATACCCGCGCGCTGCGATCCCGGCAGCCAGCCGTGGCTGGGTCCGCACACTTTGGTGGCCAAAATGATAGCGTCGCGGTCCTTGCCCTTCATCCAACGACCAAAAATTTCCTCGGTCTGCCCTGCCCATTCGATCTTGGGGGGGACCGGATAATTCTCCGCCGTGTCAAAAAAATTGATGCCGGCATCAAGCGACATATCCAAAATCCGGTGTGACATTGCCTCGTCGGCCATGCTGCCAAAGGTCATCGTCCCCATGCAGATATCAGAGACATAGATGGCGCTTCGGCCCAGACGGCGGCTTTTCATATTGGGGGCTCCGTGGAAGTTTATTTCAGCGACAGTTGACGACATCGCGTTGCAAATCAAGACGTAATTGGCTGTCCAAAAGGACTATCCTGCTTCCCCGATCACCAGACAGGCGAGAAAAATCAGCATGCCGGTAAAACGGTTCGAGCGAAACTTAGCCAGCGCCTGCGCGCCGTCCGTGGAATCGAGTTTGGTCACTTGCCATATCAGATGCAGCGCCGCCGGAGCGAGGGCCATTAGCGCCAGAGGTTGCGGTCTGACCAGCCAGAATCCGATGCTCCAAAATACCAACGCAAGCCCATAGAAGACCAGCACACCAAACCTGACATTATCCCCTAACCGCAAGGCGCTGGAGCGAATACCGACCAACGCGTCATCCTCTTTGTCCTGCAGGGCATAAATGGTGTCATAGCCGATCACCCAGAAAATCGACCCTGCGTAGAGCGCCAGCATCGCGCCCCAATGCGCGTCATTCACCGCCAACCATCCGACCAGAGCGCCCCAACTGAACACCATGCCTAGCCAGGCTTGCGGCCACCAAGTGATACGCTTCATAAACGGATAGGCCGCGACAAGCGCCAGACTTCCCAGCGCCACGATTTGCGCGCGCAGGGGCAATTGCAGCAGGACGATCAAGCCCATCAAACAGAGCATGACGAGCCAGACCCAAGCAGCGCGTAGCGACACCGAGCCGCTCGCCAACGGGCGCGAAGCCGTACGAGCGACCTGCTTGTCCAGATCGCGGTCGACGATATCATTGTAAACACACCCCGCGCCGCGCATCGCGATGCTGCCAATCAGCAACCACAATATCAGCGGCCATTGCGAAACCGCCCCGCCCGCCAGCGCCACCCCCCAAGCACACGGCCAGAACAGCAGCCACCAGCCTATCGGACGGTCAAACCGGGCCAGCAGCGCAAAGGGACGCACCGAACCGGGGAGCAAGCCAATCATGCCGGGAGACTGGCTATCGGGAACAGCGGTGTTAAAGTCGGATGACATGGCCGCGCTATATCGTTAGTCCCGGCCAAGTCGAAGGACATTTTTCACGATGGATATGAGGTTCGCCATGCCCGCCACCCCAGCTTGGCCGCCGCGCAGCACACCACGATTGTTTGTCGACGTACCGCTTTCGGTCGGATTGGAAATGGGATTGGACGGTGCGCACGCGCATTACCTGATCAAAGTCATGCGCTTGAAGGTCGGCGAAGCCGTCAAACTGTTCGATGACCGCAGCGGGGAATATTTGGCGGTCATCAGTGCCGTGGGCAAACGCGATCTGATGCTGGAGATAAAAGGCCTACTTCGTCCCCGCGAAACCGTTCCCGATCTCTGGCTATGCTGCGCGCCTATAAAGCGCGACCGGATGAGCTTTATGATCGAAAAGGCGACCGAGCTTGGCGTAGCAAAGATCATTCCGGTGCAAACCACCCGCAGCGTTGTCGACAAGGTCAATCCAGAAAAACTGCGGGCCACCATCATCGAAGCCAGCGAACAATGCGAACGAACCGCCCTGCCCTGTTTATATCCTATGGTGAAATTGCCGCAACTTCTTGCGACATGGCAAGCCAACCGCCACCTGTTTTTCGCCGATGAACGTTTGCACAGCTTGGAAGATGGATCGTTTCGCACGGCATTGACCAATCATCCCGGACCTGCGGCAATTCTGATAGGGCCAGAGGGCGGCTTTACCGATGCCGAAAACGATGCCGTCCGCGCACTTCCCTGCACAACACCCATTTCCCTTGGTCCCCGGATTTTACGCGCCGAGACAGCGGCTTTGGCAGCGATTAGCGTGTGGATGGCGCTATCGGGAGATTGGAAATAGACCCAGTATCGACCAGATTTAAGCGCTCTGACGGCGTCAATTTTGAGCCTTCAAAAGGGACTGGACGCCTATGCCGATGCATGAGCAGCTGGTTTTGCTGATCCAAATAGGATGCAAAAAAATCATCCCACGCCCCCCTGCGCTCCATTCATCCTTAATCCTTGGGGTCGCTTGCCGTTTTGGAGCGTGACACCAATCGATCCACAAATAAGGACCCTCCATGTTTCCAGCCATTGGCATCGTTGTCCTGCTGGTCTGTGTGTTCGGTGTGTTCATGCTATCGGGGGGCGACATAGGTGTAGTGCTGCACGCGTTGCCGATTGAAATGGGGATTATCGGCGGATCATCGGTCGCCGCGCTCATCATCGGCAATAGCAGCGGTCATTTGAAGGCGCTGATGGGCGGCTTTGGCAAAGTGTTCAAAGGCCCCAAATATCAAAAGGCCGATTTTCTTGACTGTATCTTTTTAGTTTCCCGCCTGATGAAAATCCTGCGCACCGATGGCCCGGTGGCGCTGGAGCCGCATGTCGAGGACCCGAAATCCTCGTCCATTTTCTCCGAATATCCCAAGCTGTTGGCAGTCGACGTGCTAGTCCACCTGATCTGCGACAGCCTGCGCCTCGTCGTTGTATCGTCGGGAACGCTAGACCCGCACGCGGTGGAGGATGTCATGGACAATGCGCTCAAGACGCATCACCATGAAGCGATAGGCCCGGCGGACAGCCTGCAAAACCTAGCCGACGCCCTGCCTGCACTCGGCATTGTCGCGGCGGTGCTGGGCGTGGTCAAAACTATGGGCGCGATTGATCAGTCGCCCGATGTCTTGGGCGGGATGATCGGCTCCGCGCTGGTCGGGACCTTTTTGGGTGTGCTGCTCGCCTATGGGATTGTCGGCCCGTTCGCCAATCGCGCGCGGCAAGTGATCGAGAGTGACGGAGCAATCTATCATGTGGTGAAGCAAATCATCATCGCCTCGCTGCACGGCCATCCGCAGCCTCTGGTGATAGAGGCCGCACGGTCGGGACTGCCGCACATCAATCAGCCCGCCTTTGCCGAGGTGTTCGACGGTATGCGGGGCAAATAGGCCATGGCGCGCGGCAAAAATGAAGCACCGCCGGTGCGTCCGATCATCATCAAAAAGGTGATCGAGGCGGGGCATAGCGGCCATCACGGCGGGGCGTGGAAGGTTGCCTATGCCGATTTTGTCACCGCCATGATGGCGTTTTTCCTGCTGATGTGGCTGCTCGGCGCGACCAATGAAAAGCAGCGCAAGGCGCTCGCCGACTATTTCACCCCGACTTTGGTCGAGATGCGTCAGAACAGCGCCGGTTCCAACGGTCCGTTTGGCGGCGAATCCATAGTCTCCAAGGACAATTTCCCCAGCCGCGCCGCGCAAACCGGCACGCGCTCGATCACCATCCCTAAGGATGTCAGCGGCGGAGCCAATGTCGGTGCGGGCACAGCCAAGGAAAGAGACCGGGAGAGTTTTGAGCAAATCCGCAAGGAAATCGAAGACCGCTTGGCCGCCGACAAGGCGCTGGGCAAGCTTGCCAAAAACATCCGCTTCACCGAAACGCGCGAAGGCCTGCGCATCGAGATTATCGACGAGGCGGATTTTTCGATGTTCGCGATGGCCACCGACAATCTGCTGCCCAATGCCCAGCGTCTGGTTCAGGAAGTGGGCCGGTCAATCAAGGGGTCGCCCAACCCGATCATGGTGCGCGGCCATACCGATGCCCTGCCCTATTCAGCGGGCAAGACGATGAACAACTGGATGCTGTCCACTGCCCGCGCCGAAGCCACTCGCCGCACCCTGCAATTCGCCGGCGTACCCGCCCGCACGTTCTTCCGCATCGAGGGCGTCGCCGACCGAGAGCCCTATACGCCCGACGACATCTATGACCCGCGCAACCGGCGGATATCGATAACCTTGGGTTGGTAGACGCGGTCAGCCCGGCCTGAAGAACCGATGTAAAATCTACTCGCCCAAACAAGACTCCAAGGTCCATCGGTGATAGCCTTTAGCTGGGAGGAGCGAGTCGTTGGCGTTCGATGATTTCCACAAGCGGGCGTTTCTGAAAGCACTTGGCGCGACCACAGTTGGTCTGGCCATTAGCCACCGGGCCTTGGCGCAGGACAGCCGGGTGCTTGGCATTGACTTGCCAAAGGAGATTGTCGACCTCATCCCGCGCAAACCGATGAGCTATTTGCGCATTGCCGATAGCGTCATCGCGCTGGAACGGGAGGCCGACCGCAAGGGATTGCCGCAATCCCCGCTGGCGCTGGGCAAAGGCGTGTCGCTCCGCACTCTGACCGATTCCCTATACCAATTCGCGATGCCACGCCTTGTTGCCTTGGTCGACCGATCCGAGACGATTGACAGCGGCTTTGCCGACAAGGCGGGCGGATTGCTCGCCGAACTGCACCAAAATCAGCACGAATTGCCCGAGCTGCTCCGCCTGTTGCCCATCGGTATGCGGGTAGATGCGCCTGCAGGGCCGGATTTGCTCCATTTGATGCAGGCGGGCCCGGTATTGGAGGATGTTCCGGCCGTGCAGGATGTACCGCTGGACGCAACTGCGCCGATTGAAGCGGCCACCGAACCCGCACCAGTGCCCGAACCGGAGGCCCAACCCCCGCCGGAGTCCCCACCAACGGCGCCACCACCGGAGGAACCTGATCAACCGCTCAGCCGGGCACGCGATTATGCATCGCTGAAGGCCGAATATGGCCGGATGTTCCGCAAGCTGGAAATCCGCCCGCAATACCGGGAAAGCGCCGACTGGCACCTTGCGATGATGCGCCAATCGCGCGCGCGCTATCAGCGCGTTACTGCGGCGACCGGTGTGCCTTGGCATTTTATCGCCGCGACCCATGCGCTGGAGGCGAGCTTTAATTTCCGCGCGCATCTGCACAACGGCGATTTTCCGTTGTCAGCGCGGACCCGGCAGGTGCCATCGGGCCGCCCATCGGTGTGGTTGCCACCATCCGATTGGGAATCGAGCGCCAAGGACGCGCTGCGCCTGCTAGGCTACACCGGGCAAACCGACTGGAGTCTGGAGCGGACGCTGTACCGGCTGGAAGCCTATAACGGCCTTGGTTATCGCAAACGCGGCGTTCCTACGCCCTATTTGTGGAGCTTTTCCAACCATTATGATCGCGGCAAATTTGTGGCTGATGGACGTTTCAGTGCAACAGCCAAATCGCAACAATGCGGCGCCGCGGTGATGCTAAAACTGCTCGAGGACGCAGGAGAAATTGTATTGGAATCAGTCGGATGATGCTCGACATCATGGTGAATGCATCAACGCCAGCACTTTCCCGATAGGACTTTACGGGGACGAAAACTCTAGAATATTCGTTGGTGACAAGCCATAGCATCTCCATGCTGCCCGCTCTCACCATTATCGATGACTTTCTTGCCGATCCGATGGCGGCGCGGGCGCGGGCTTTGGCGTTGGATTATAACCCGGACAACAAGCATGGTAATTATCCTGGGCACATTTCGACCGCGCCTTTGGAGGTGCAAGGACTCGATCAAACGGTATCGGGAATTGTCGGTGCGCCGCTCAAGCAGCAAGCCGGGACCAGCCACGGTCATTGCCGGATAACGCTAAAGGCCGATAAAGGACGCAGCGGGGTGCATATTGACCCCGCTTTTTATTCGGGCATCCTGTATCTCTCGCTCTCTGAGCATGCGCGCGGCGGGACCGACTTTTTCCGCCATCGCCGCACCGGTCTTGACCGGGTGCCGCAGCGGATTGAGCAGATTGCGGCGGCGGGATATCCGGACATCAATGCCCTGATCGCCGACGTGGTAAACCGCGACACCAATTATCCGGCAAAATGGGAAAAGGTGATGACGGTGCCGATGCGCTTTAACCGGCTGATCCTGTTTTCCCCCTGGCTGTTCCACAATGCGGCTCCCGGATTTGGTACCAATGCGGAAAACGGGCGGTTGGTACAGTTGATGTTTTTTGCTAACGCCTGAGACACAGAAACAACAAACAGAGGATTCCCCCAAGATGAAAGCACAATGGACCCGGCGATTGGCCGCAGCGCTGCTCACTGCAACCGCATTTTCCCCGGCAGCGGCGCAGGAGGACCGGTTTGCCAAAGTAGAAATCAAGGCCGAACCGCTGGCCGAGGGAATCGCGGTGCTGTTCGGTTCTGGCGGCAATATCGGGGTATCGCATGGCCCCGACGGAACTGTGCTGATCGACGATCAATACGCCCCGTTGACCCCCAAGATTCAGGCGGTGGTTGCGGCCTTGGGTGCCGCTCCGGTCAAATATCTGCTCAACACCCATTGGCACGGCGACCATAGCGGCGGAAACGAGAATTTCGGCAAAGCTGGGGCGATTATCATGGCGCACGATCATGTTCGCGAGCGGATGGCGGCGGGTGCCGAGCGCGAATGGTCAGTACCGCCAGCGCCCGCCATCGCCCTGCCGGTCATCACTTGGCATGACGGCGTCACCCTGCACCTCAACGGCGATACCGTGCGCGTTATGCACATGCCGCACGCGCATACCGATGGCGACAGCGTGATTTTCTGGCAAAAGGCCAATATCGTGCACATGGGCGATCTGTATTTCAACAAGGTCACCCTGCCCTTCATCGACCTAGCCAGCGGCGGCGATGTGCGCGGGGTGCTGGCGGCGACCAACAAGGTGCTAAGCATGGTTAATGACCAGACCAAGATCATCCCCGGCCACGGACCGGTGGCGACCAAAGCCGATCTGATCGCCTATCGCGACATGGTGCAGCAAGTGATGGAGGATGTGGGTCAGGCCAAGCAATCGGGCAAGACACTGGCGGAAATTCAGGCCATTAAGCCGGCTGCCAAATGGGACACCAACCCCGATGCCTTTATCAAAGGCGATTTCTTCGTCGAAACCGTGTTCAAAAGCCTCGATCAGCCAGCGCGCCATCACAAGATGATGGAGCATGGTGAGATGAACCATGGAGCGAAAGAATAGCACAAACACTGACTTAAAAAAAGGCCGGGCACCTGCCAATCGCGCTAAGCGACAAATCGACGGATGCCTAAGTCGTGCGAGCGCTCCCGTGTAAAATCTGTCCCATAGCGCATCCTTCCATTCTTGCTTGGAGAATGCACGATCAAAAGCCGGAACCAAATATGCTTCGAAAAATATCTAGCGCAAAGCGGCATGGATTTGTGTTAGCAATCATGGGCCGAAAGATCGACACCCCAAACCCCAGAGATCAGAATGCATGAAACCAAAGATGCGTGGTCAAATCTTGTTATTACCGGCTCGAGGGTCTCCCCTACGCAATGACCACTTCCCCGGATATCTTCCTCTCCTACAACCGCGAGGATCAGGCGGTGGCGAAGCTTTATGCCGATGCTTTCGCGGCGGAAGGCCTGAACGTCTGGTGGGACACCGCGCTGCGTTCGGGCGAGACCTATGACGAAGTGACCGAGGCCGCACTGCGCGGGGCCAAGGCTGTTGTCGTGCTGTGGTCTCCCCGCTCGGTGGTCTCGCGCTGGGTGCGGGCCGAGGCGACGATCGCGGATCGCTGCAAGACTTTGGTCCCAGTGACGATTGAACCATGCGAGCGGCCGATTATGTTTGAACTGACCCAGACGGCGGAGTTGAGCCACTGGACGGGGGATGCAAAGGACAAAGCGTGGTTGGCGTTCCTTACTGATGTGCGGCGGATTGTCGGGCGCGAAGTTGTTGCCGCGTCGATCATTGAAGCTCCTGAACCTGCCCTTGCCAAACCCGGCGAGCGCGGCGGGGCGCCATCGTTGGCGGTGCTGCCGTTCACCAATCGCTCGGGCCTCGCGGAAGACGACGTGTTCGCTTTCGGGATGGTCGAGGATCTGATCGATGCGCTGTCGCAGGGGGTCAATGTCCGGGTGAAATCGAGTTCCTCGACCGCGCGGTTCCGCAGCGGGGCGATGCCCGACGTAGAGGCGTTGGGACGTGAATTGGGAGTGCGCTATCTGCTCGAAGGCAATGTCCGCCGCACGGGTGCACACTTGCTGGTGACGGCACAGCTGGTCGAGGCGGCCAGCGGCGAAATCCTCTGGTCGCAGAAATTCGACCGGCCCTTGGCGGAATTGGCGGCCTTGCAAGAGGAGCTGATCGAAGAGCTTGCCGCAAATCTCGGCACCCAGTTCTGGCGCGCCGAAATGGAGCAGGCGCTCAAGAAGCCGGGCGATCACACCGCGTGGGAATGCACCATGCGTTCGCTAGCGGCGGTCCGGCAGTTTACCGGCGAATCGTTGTTCCGCGCAATCCAGGAAGCGAGCCGCGCGGTCGCCATCGCACCCGACTATGGCCTGGCCCATGCCGTGCTCGCGAACCATTCGGCGCTAGCCTATACCTATCTCAGCCCCGACGATCCTGCAGAGGTCGCGCTGATCAAGCATCACATCGATCGCGCGCTGGCCTGCGATGGCGAAAACCCCGCCGTGCTCGGCCATGTCGCGGACGCGTTGTGCTTTACTGGTCAAGCGGCGGAAGGGCTGCGCCGCGCCCGGAGGGCGATCGCGATCAGCCCCGGTTACGGGTATGCGCATCTGACTGCAGGCATGGCATGCGTGATACTCGACAAGCCCGAAGCGGCGCTTGCCCACCTTACCGATTTCAGCCGGATTGAACCCCTTTCGCCCTATCAGCATTTTGCTTATTCGTGGCAGGCAGGCGCCTATTTGCAGCTTGGCGATTGGGCGGCGGCAGAAACCGCTTATGACGCCTGCCTGACGGTAAATCCTGATGCCAACTATGCCTTTTGCCAGATTGCAGGCATCGTCCGCCGTCTTGGCCGGAGCGACGAGGCGCACCAGCTCATGCTTGAGGGCCGACGCCGCGAACCCGAAGCAACGCTGGCCATGTGGGAGCTGCGCAATACCCGCTGGCAGGGCAACGCCGCGGTGCTGGACGAACTGCTCACCCACATCCGCGCGTTGTGGGCGGAGACGGAGCCGCAGTCATGACCGCCCAACCCGACATCTTTCTCTCTTACAACCGCGAGGACCAGACGGTGGCGAAGCTTTATGCCGATGCTTTCGCGGCAGAAGGCCTGGACGTCTGGTGGGACACCGCGCTGCGTTCGGGGGAGGCTTATGACGAAGTGACCGAGGCGGCTTTGCGTTCCGCCAAGGCGGTGGTGGTGCTTTGGTCCCCGCGCTCGGTGGTCTCGCGCTGGGTTCGGGCCGAGGCGACGATTGCAGATCGCTGCAAGACGCTGGTGCCAGTGATGATCGAGCCCTGCGAACGCCCGATCATGTTCGAGCTGACCCAAACAGCGGAGTTAAGCCACTGGACTGGGGATGCGAAGGACAAGGCGTGGCTGGCGTTTCTGGACGATGTGCGGCGGTTCATAGGGCGCGAGGTCACATTGCCCGTCGGCAATACCGTGATTGCGGCATCACCCCCCGCAACCGAGGCGAAGCACTTCACCCCTGCTTTGGCCGTTCTGCCCATTGGCACCCGCCTGGGCGATGCTGACGCAGACGCAGGCTTTGCGACTGACCTGACCGACGAATTGCTCACTGCACTGTCGCAACACAGCCTGTTTCGTATCCTGCCAGGTGCAATGAGTTCGACGTGGCACAGCAATCTGACCGATTTGCGCCCCGTCGCGCATGATCTTCAAGCCAGCTATTTACTGGAAGGCAGTTTGCGGCGCACCGGCAGCGAATTTCGAGTCACCATCAAACTCATCGAGGGGGAGAGCGGCAAGCTGCTCTGGTCGCACAAGTGGCAACGACCGCTCGCCGAGCTTGACGATGTTCCGGACGCACTGGCGCATGCGATTGCCGTGCCAGCGAACAACAAGCTGATGTGGCTGCAATATGATCGGGCGGCCGCAAAGACGACGGGCTTTACTGCTTGGGACCATATCGGACGTGCTAATGCTGCGCTTGTGAAGTCAACGACTGCCTCACTAAAGATAGCGATCGATGAAGCACGCAAAGCCGTCAACTTGGCTCCGGACTTCGCATTTTCGCATGTGACGCTCGCGTTCTCGCTCGCGGCCTCGGCAATTGTTTCAGGCGATGACGATGGGACCAAGGCTGCTGAAGCCCGCCGGCATGTGAACATCGCTCTGGATTTGGACAGAACAACAGCGATTCTCTTGATATTCGCCGGGGGTACGACCGTCCTGATGGGTGACCCTGAGACAGGGTTACGGCTTATGGAACGCGGACGCGCGCTCGACCCACATGATGGGACGGCTCATTTCTATGTGATGATTGCCAATCTCTTTCTTGGCCGTTTGCCCGAAGCTCTGTCCGAAAGTGACAGATATATTGAGTTTGTTGCTTCAGAATCACT
>JBGSLY010000307.1:0-2545 GCA_041740435.1 Parasphingorhabdus sp. | reverse complement strand
CCAGTGATTGGCCGGGACGAAGAAATCCGCCGCACGATCCAGATTCTGGCCCGGCGGACCAAGAACAATCCGGTGCTGATCGGCGAACCCGGTGTCGGCAAAACCGCGATTGCCGAAGGGCTGGCGCTGCGCATTGCCAATGGCGATGTGCCCGATTCGCTCAAAGACCGCCGTCTGATGGCGCTCGACATGGGCTCACTAATCGCCGGGGCCAAATATCGCGGCGAATTTGAGGAGCGGCTAAAAGGTGTGCTCGACGAAGTCCGTCAGGCCGAGGGTGAGATCATCCTGTTCATCGACGAGATGCACACCCTGATCGGGGCGGGCAAATCCGAAGGGGCGATGGACGCCTCCAACCTGCTGAAACCCGCACTGGCGCGCGGCGAACTGCATTGCATCGGCGCGACCACGCTCGACGAATATCAAAAGCATGTCGAAAAGGACCCGGCGCTACAACGGCGGTTCCAGCCGGTATTCATTGGCGAGCCGACGGTCGAGGACACAATTTCCATCCTGCGCGGCCTCAAGGAAAAATATGAGCTGCATCATGGGGTGCGAATCACCGATGGCGCGCTGGTGAGCGCCGCCACCTTATCGCACCGCTATATTGCCGACCGCTTCCTGCCCGACAAAGCCATTGATTTAATGGACGAAGCCGCATCGCGAATCCGGATGGAGGTGGAGTCCAAGCCAGAAGAGATAGAAACCCTCGACCGGCGCATCATCCAGCTGAAGATCGAGCGCGAAGCCCTAGGCAAGGAGAGTGACACCGCGTCCAAGGATCGTCTGGCCAATCTGCAAAAGGAATTGTCGGAGCTGGAGCAGCAATCCTCCGAACTGACCACTCGTTGGCAGAATGAAAAGGACAAAATCCATGCCGAGGCCGCGCTGAAGGAGCAGCTAGATGCGGCGCGGCTGGAACTCGACCAGGCGCAGCGCGCGGGGGACCTCGCTAAGGCGGGCGAGCTCAGCTATGGACGTATTCCGGAGCTTGAACGCCAGTTGGCTGCCGCCGCTGGGGCAACGGTTGGCGCGATGCTGCGCGAGGAAGTGACCCCCGAAGATATTGCTGCGGTGGTATCCAAATGGACGGGCATTCCTGTCGACCGGATGATGGAGGGCGAGCGGGAAAAGCTGCTCGCGATGGAAGAGCTTATCGGCAAACGGGTAATCGGCCAGAGCGAGGCAGTGGTCGCCGTATCCAAAGCCGTGCGCCGCAGCCGCGCAGGATTGCAGGACCCGAACCGGCCCTTGGGAAGCTTTCTGTTTCTCGGCCCCACTGGTGTCGGCAAGACCGAACTGACCAAAGCGCTGGCCGGGTTCCTATTCGACGACGACACGGCGATGGTGCGGATCGATATGTCCGAATATATGGAAAAGCATTCGGTCTCGCGTCTGGTCGGTGCTCCCCCCGGCTATGTGGGTTATGATGAAGGCGGCGTTCTAACCGAAGCGGTTCGCAGGCGTCCCTATCAGGTGGTGCTATTCGACGAGGTAGAAAAGGCGCACAGCGATGTGTTCAACATTCTGCTGCAGGTGCTGGACGACGGACGGCTGACCGATGGGCAGGGGCGGACGGTCGATTTTTCCAATACGCTCATCATCCTGACCTCTAATCTGGGCAGCCAGTATTTGACCAGCATGACCGAAACTCAGACCGTCCGCGATGTCGAACCGCAGGTGATGGATTTGGTGCGCGGCCATTTCCGCCCCGAATTCCTCAACCGGCTTGATGAGATCATCCTGTTCCACCGGTTGGGCGAGGAGCATATGGCACCGATTGTCGATATTCAGGTGTCACGGGTGCAAAAGCTGCTGAAGGACCGCAAGATCACGCTCGACTTGACCGACGCAGCACGGCGCTGGCTTGGCCGGGTGGGCTATGACCCGGTTTACGGTGCCCGCCCCCTGAAACGCGCGATCCAGCGTTATCTGCAAGATCCGCTGGCCGATATGATCCTGAAAGGAGACATATTGGACGGCGCGACCGTTCATATCGAGGAAGGCGATGGGGCGCTGGTGATGGGGGTGGTTTAGCGAAAGTTGACCGGGCTGGTCAAACCGAACGACTTTGGGTAACGGCGGGCGATGAGCAACTCCGTTTTTGCCAATCAATTCGCGGCCAGTCCGGCCTTGTTTCCGCATGTACCTGATTTGGCGCAGGACCGGATTTTGATATCGGTGCTGGATGAAGCTGCCTATCGAAGCGTAAGTTTTCTTGATCAGCGCATCCTTACAGAAACCATGCAACGCCAATGGGTCCGATGGATCGATGTACCGGATTTAACGGAAGTCCATCTGCCTAGAAGCAGTTTTATTTTTCACATCGGCCATGTCGGGTCCACCCTGATATCACGGGCCTTGGCAGAGGCAGACATCGTGCTCCCCCTGCGCGAACCCTTGTTGCTGCGCAGTTTGGCCGATTGTCGGCGGGAACTTGATTTGCCGCAGTCAATATGGTCAGACGCACAATATAATGAGCGGGTGGAAAGTGTCCGTCGATGGCTGGCCCGCGTGTTTGGAACACAGCAAAAAACGATGATCA
>JBGSLY010000306.1:0-1538 GCA_041740435.1 Parasphingorhabdus sp. | reverse complement strand
GCGGCCAGACCGTCGGCTTTGATGACAACGGGGATCGCAAAATCATCCAGCGCGGCCAGCGCCTGTTCCGCCGTCCGTGTGCGGACATAAGCGGCAGTCGGAATATTGGCCCGGGCGCACAGGTCCTTGGTAAAGCCTTTGGAGCCTTCGAGCTGAGCCGCCGCCGCCGATGGTCCAAACACCGCAAAGCCCGCCGCACGGAGCGAGTCGGCCAGTCCGTCCACCAGCGGCGCCTCTGGACCGATGACCACCAGATCAATCGCCTGCGTCCGGCAAAATTCGGCTACTTCATTGTGTTCGGTGTGATCGAGCGCCACCAGTGCGGCATGATCGGCAATCCCCGGATTGCCGGGGCTGGCATAAAAGTTTGTTAGGGCAGGGGATTGCGCCAGCTTCCACGCAAGGGCATGTTCGCGGCCGCCCGCTCCCACAAGCAAAATATTCATGTGAAGGAAATTCCCCTGATGTCTTCATCCGATGATTTGGATTCCCCCGCGCTGCTAGCCCAGCTTGGCGATGGTGACAACGCCCCGCCTTTGTCGGTCAGCGAATTGTCGGGCGCATTGAAGCGGGTCGTCGAGGATCGCTTTGGCTATGTGCGGGTGCGCGGCGAGATTTCGGGCTATAAGCGCGCGGCATCGGGCCATGTCTATCTGGCGTTGAAGGATGACCGGGCGGTGATTGACGGGGTGATGTGGAAGGGGACCAGCAGCCGTCTGGCCTTTGCCGCCGAAGACGGGATCGAGGTGATAGCAACCGGCAAGCTCACCACCTATCCCGGCCGATCCAAATATCAGATCGTGATTGAGCAGATGGAATTGGCGGGCGAAGGCGCGTTGATGCAATTGTTTGAACGGTTGCGGGCAAAGCTACTGGCCGAAGGATTGTTCGATGCGCTGCGCAAACGCCCATTGCCCTTGCTGCCCCGCACTATCGGCATCGTGACTTCGCCGACAGGATCGGTGATTCGCGATATATTGCATCGGCTCGCCGACCGATGCCCCAGCCATGTCATAGTCTGGCCGGTATTGGTGCAGGGCGACAAGGCGGCGGAGCAGATTGCGGCGGCGGTGCGCGGCTTTTCAAACCTTCCCGAAAATGGCCCGGTGCCGCGTCCTCATTTACTGATCGTCGCGCGCGGCGGCGGGTCGATTGAGGACCTGTGGAGTTTCAACGAGGAAATTACTGTCCGGGCGATAGCCGAATCGACCATTCCGGTCATATCCGCCGTCGGCCATGAAACCGATACCACATTGGCAGATTTTGCCGCAGATGTTCGCGCGCCAACACCGACCGCTGCGGCGGAAATGGCGGTTCCGGTGCGGGCGGAGCTGCTCGCTATGCTCAATGATTCGGGAACCCGGTTGCAGAGGAGCGTGCAGGGTCGGATGTCGCTGGCCAAGGAACGGGTGGAGGCGCAGCGGCGATTGATGCCGGCGCTGGGTGACCTACTCCGAGCGCAGCAACAAAGGCTGGATGAGCAGGAAGAGCGGCTGCGATTGATGGCGGAGCGCGCGATTGGCCGCTGGCAGGGGCGC
>JBGSLY010000305.1:0-8759 GCA_041740435.1 Parasphingorhabdus sp. | reverse complement strand
AGCTTGGCGGACGGGTGGACCAGCCGGGCGCAGTCGCTGCGGCTTCGCTAATCGATTGCAGCAGTTTCTTGCGGGTTTTGGGGTGCAGATGCGGCAATGAGGCGGCGGCGCAGAAACTGGCGGGCAGCCAGGGCCGGGCCTCTGCACTTACCAATCGCTCAAACAGGAACCGATAGGCGGGGAAACTGTTCAGCCGTCCCTGTCCCAAATCAAAGGCCGATACGGCAATCAGCGGCACCAGAAACGCATCAAGATTGTTTATCGCACAATCCTTGGGCACCGCCGCGCGTATGGACGGCAGCTTGGCATAAACTTTGGTTTGGGCCTTGATCGCGGCGCATTCGACAACATCACGCGACCATGTCTCGACGGCATCTTTCCGGTCAAAGGCGATGTCGAGGGAGCGGCGAATATACCGCTGCGTCGCCGCATCGAAGCTTGCAAATTCCTTGATTTCCGACAGGGTCATGGTCCCTGAAACGGTCTGTTCCTTGCTCATGTTACAGACTCCTGCTGCAATGCCTATCGCTGCACCATCCGCCAACATGGTTAATATGCGGTAAAACACAGCGACCAATTTCGTGCCGGCGGATGGAAGATGACGCTGAATCGCAGGAAAATTTCGACCAAAGCAAATTTTCGTTCGACCGGCCTGCTACCAAGCTAAAGACTCTGGTGAATTGCGTCTTATATAGGATGGACCATGAAAGCCCTTGATATCCGTCAGCATAGCCCCGCCGTGGGACAACAGGTTGCCCTGCTGTCCATTCTCGGCTTCTGGCTGTTTTACGCGTTGGTGGTGACGTTGCGCGCGACGGTCATGGACTTCCCGGCGCAGGGCGAGATGCTGGTCCGGCGGGGTGTCGTGACCGTGCTCGGTGTGATCATCACCTTTGGCATGTATCTGGTCCTGCGCCTGTTTGACAGCCGCCCGCTATCGACCCGGATTATGACGGCCTTTGCGATCGCGATCCCCGGCGCCATCGCGGTCGCTTTGTTCAATTTCTATGTGTTCAATATCTATGACCCGGCCAGCATCCTGAACGACGAGCAAATGGAGGAAATGCGCAAATATGCCGCCAAAGGGAATTTCACGCTGAAAGTAGTGGCGGAGGATGCGATTTCGCGCTTTTTCTTCCTGATCAGTTGGGCCAGTTTTTATCTGGCGATCAGCTATGCCGGGGAAGTGCGGGCGATTGAGCGGAAGGCCGCCCGCTATGCGCAAGCAGCGCAAGACGCGGAATTGCGCTCGCTGCGCTATCAGGTCAATCCGCATTTCCTGTTCAACACCCTCAATTCCTTGAGCGCGCTGGTGATGCGGGGTCAGCCGGATGACGCGGAGACCATGATCCTCAACCTGTCCAAATTTTATCGCAACAGCCTGTCGGGCGATCCGCTAGAAGAAGTGCCGCTGTCACAAGAGGTTCATTTGCAGCATCTCTATCTCGATATAGAGGCGGTGCGGTTCCCCGAACGGTTGCGGACCCGGATCGATGTTCCCGATGAACTATTGAGTGTGCTGGTGCCGGGGTTGATCTTGCAGCCGTTGGTCGAAAACGCGATCAAATACGGCGTGTCACGCTCGCAAAATCCTGTGACCATCACCATCTCCGCGCGGCAGGAGGACGGCGATCTGGTGCTCAACGTCGCCGATGATGGGGAAGCCAAGCTGGGCGACGAAGTTTCGGGCAGCGGCATCGGTCTTGCCAATGTCCGCGACCGGCTGGAAACCCGGTTTGGCTCCGCGGCTAGCGTCACGATATCACGCCCCGAATCCGGCGGATTTCAAGTGGTTTTGCGTTTCCCGATGGTGCATGATGTCTGATAATCCGATGACAAAATTGCGCACCATGATCGTTGACGATGAGCCGCTGGCGGTCGAGCGCTTGCAGTTGATTTGTGCGACACAGCCGCAGATTGAATTGGTTGGCACCGCGCACGATGGGGCATCGGCGCTGCGCATGGCGGAACAGTTGAAGCCGGAACTGCTGCTGCTTGACATAGCCATGCCGGGCATGGACGGGATCAGCGTCGCGCGCAATGTCGCCACGCTTCCGGTCATTCCGGCGATTATTTTTGTTACCGCCTTTGACCGGTTCGCGGTTGAGGCATTTGACGTGGCTGCAGTCGATTATGTACTGAAACCTGTGGAGAAAGAGCGGCTGGCGCGCGCCGTGTCGCGGGTCAGCGAACGGCGCGGACTCGCCGAATCTTCACCAATACCAGCCGAGAGTCCATGGGTTGAGGAATTCTGGGTCCCGCATCGGTCGGAACTGCGCCGGATTTCGGTGGCGGAGATCGAACGGGTAGAAGCGGAACGCGACTATATGCGGCTGCATGTCGGGCAACGCAGCTATTTGCTTCATCAGACCATTACCGCGCTCGAGGCCCGGCTCGACCCGGAGCAATTTATCCGCCTGCACCGATCCCATTTGGTGCGGATCAGCCAGATTGCCGGATTGCGCCACGATGGCGGCGGAGTATGGACCGCGATTTTGAAATGCGGCACCGAAATCCGCATCGGTCGCACCCATCTGGCCAGAGCCAAGCTGCTGACTTCCACGCGGTAGATCGCCCTTGACCTGTGCGGCGATTTCCGTATCGCCCAACCGGCCCATAGACAGGAGACACCATGCCCCAGCTTATCCTTATCCGTCACGGCCAGTCGCAGTGGAATCTGGAAAACCGTTTTACCGGCTGGTGGGATGTCGATGTGACCGAAAAGGGTGCAGAAGAAGCGCGGGCCGCCGGGCGGTTGATGCGCGACAAAGGGGTGGACGCGGACTTGTGCTTTACCTCGCTGCAGACCCGGGCGATCAAGACGCTGAATTTGGCGTTGGAGGAGATGGGTCGGCTGTGGCTGCCGGTGGAAAAGGACTATCGGCTGAATGAACGGCATTATGGCGGCCTGACCGGTCTGGATAAGCAGGAAACCCGCGATAAGCACGGCGAGGAACAGGTGCATATTTGGCGGCGCAGTTTTGACATCCCGCCGCCGCCGCTGGACGAAGACAGCCCCTATGACCTGTCGCATGACCGGCGCTATGCCGGGATCTCGGTGCCCAAAGCCGAAAGCCTGAAGGACACCATTGACCGCGTGCTGCCCTATTGGGAAAGCCGGATTGCACCGGAGCTTAAAGCGGGAAAGCGGGTATTGATTTCCGCACACGGCAACAGCCTGCGCGCGCTGGTCAAACATCTGTCGGGGATTTCGGATGCCGACATCACGGGCCTTGAAATTCCAACCGGCCAGCCGATCATCTATGATCTCGACGATGATCTGAACGCGCTCGACCGCTATTATCTGTCCGAGCGGTAAGCGCAAATGCCCTTTTTCGTTGCCAGCACGGCAGGGTGCAATTAGACAAAGGCGCTTCCGAAGCACCCTTGGCCGGAGCCAGCATGGACGAAGCATTTCCCGAAGTCGGTATCATCATGGGCAGCCGGTCCGATTGGGCCACGATGCGGCTGGCATCGGAGATTCTTGATGAACTGGAAATCCTGCACGAGGTGAAGGTGGTGTCGGCGCATCGCACGCCCGACCGGCTATATGACTATGCGCGTTCGGCGGTTGATCGGGGGCTGAAGGTGATTATCGCTGGCGCTGGCGGCGCGGCGCATTTGCCGGGTATGGCAGCGGCGATGACCCGGCTGCCGGTTCTGGGCGTACCGGTTAAATCCAAGGCATTGAATGGTCTTGATAGCCTGCTGTCCATCGTCCAGATGCCCGCCGGTATTCCGGTGGCAACGCTGGCCATTGGAGAGGCAGGAGCAAAGAACGCCGCTTTGCTGGCTGCTGCTATTATAGCGATTGAGGATGAAGCCTTGGCGGACCGGCTGGAAACGTGGCGCGAGGCGCAAACGGCGGCGGTCGAGGAAGAGCCGGATTGAATACGGGCATGCGAACACTGCCTCCGGGCTCCACCATCGGCATTTTGGGCGGCGGGCAATTGGGCCGGATGCTGGCCATAGCAGCGGCGCAGCTTGGCTATCGCTGCCATATCTATGCACCCGAAGCCGATAGCGTGGCCGCAGAGGTGGCGGCAGATTTTACCTGCGCCGATTATGCCGACAGCGCCGCATTGGCGCGCTTTGCCGCCCGTTGCGATGTCCTGACCTATGAATTTGAAAATGTGCCAGTTGCTCCGCTTTTGGGCATTGCCGATCTGGTCCCGTTGTACCCGGGCACCAAAGCGTTGGAAGTCGCGCAAAGCCGGGTCGATGAAAAAACCTTCATCCGCGCGCTTGGCGGCGAAACCGCACCCTTTGCTTTTGCCGAGAACCGGGAGACGCTGGCTGGCGCCTTGGCCAAGATTGGCGCGCCCGCCATCGCCAAGACCAATCGCATGGGCTATGACGGTAAGGGTCAGGTTCGTATTAATGGCGGTGAAGACCCCGATACGATCTGGGACGGTCTTTCACAAATGCCGTCGATCATCGAAGGTTTCGTCAAGTTTTCCGCCGAGTTTTCAGTCATCGCGGTACGCGGCCAAGATGGAGCTATCGCCTTTTGGGACAGCCCGCACAATGTCCATCGGGGCGGCATATTACACTGCTCAACCCTTCCCGCATTGCCGGTCATCCTCGAACAGCAACCAGTCGCACAGGCGCTGACGGCGCGGGTGGCTGAGGCGCTGGACTATGTCGGCGTCATGACCTGCGAATTTTTTGCCTGCGCCCACGGTCCGGTGTTCAACGAAATTGCGCCGCGTGTCCACAACAGCGGCCATTGGACCATTGAAGGCGCGCTCACCAGCCAGTTTGAAAACCATATCCGCGCGATTTGTGGCCTGCCATTGGGCGACACCGCGCTGGCCGCGGCGCAGGTGACCATGACCAATTTAATCGGCGCGGAAGCCGATGGCTGGGCAGAAATACTGTCCGATCCCGCCAATCATCTCCACCTCTATGGCAAAGGCGAGAGCAGGCCGGGACGCAAAATGGGGCATATGACGCGGCTGGGATGAGAAGCGGGCGCGAACGGACTTGTTTTCATTGGACAAGCCGTTAAGTCCGATGCCCATGAACCATCCCGAATTGATCCTATTCCTCGCCCGCGCCCGCAATGGGGTCATTGGCCGGGACGGGGCATTGCCTTGGCACCTGCCGGCCGATTTGCGCCGGTTCAAATCGCAGACCATGGGCAAGCCGATGATCATGGGGCGTAAGACCTTTGAAAGCCTTCCCGGATTGCTGCCCGGTCGCCGCCATATCGTGCTGACCCGCGATAGAGAATGGGAAGGCGAAGGAGCGGAGACCGCGCACGACATGGATGCCGCAATCCGTTTGGCCAACGCGCCGCATATCGCCGTCATTGGCGGGGCAGAAATTTTTGCCCAGTTCCTGACCATTGCCGACCGGATCGAGCTGACCGAGGTGGAATTGGAACCCGCTGGCGACGCCCATTTCCCGGCACTTGATGCGGCGAACTGGATGGAAACAGCCCGCGATAACCACCCCGCCGAAGCACCGCACCCGGCCTATAGCTTCGTCACCCTGAAAAAGGCGAACCCATGAAAAAATGGGTTGTCCGCATAGCTGTGGTTCTGGTGCTGGCCCTCGGTGCGGCGCTGTTCTTCGGCCCCGCCCTGCTGGAGCAGCAGATGAACCGGATCGACGGTCAGCCGCTGCCCGCCATCCGCGCCGACGCTCAAAAACTGCACGACAGCCTGACCATCGTCGATCTGCATTCGGACACATTGCTGTGGCAACGCTCGATCAACCGGACGGTCGATTACGGCCATATGGACGCGCAGCGGCTCGAAAACGGCAATGTCGCGCTGCAGGTGCTGTCCAGTGTCACCAAAACTCCCAAGGGGCAAAATTACGACAGCAACAGCGCCGATACCGACAACATCACCGCGCTCATCATGCTGCAACTGCAACCGGTGCGGACTTGGTTTTCCTTGCTCGAACGGGCCTTGTGGCATGGGGCCAAGCTGGACGCAGCCGTCGCGGAAAATAGCGCGATGATGAAGATCGCATCGCCGGTTGATATCGGCAAGCTGTTGTCTTTGCGCAGCGCGGGAAATACCACCACGGGATTGATGTTCTCTGCCGAAGGGCTGCAATCGCTGGAGGGCAAGCGGGAGAATCTCGACCGGCTGTATGCGGCGGGGCTGCGGATGGCGGGGCTGGCGCATTTTTTCGACAATGATCTGGCCGGATCGATGCACGGCACGAAAAAGGGTGGCCTCACACCCTTCGGACGGCAGATCGTGACCGACATGGAGGACAAGGGGATCATCGTCGATATTGCCCATTGCAGCCACAAATGCGTTGCAGAGATATTGGTGATGGCGCGGCGTCCGGTGGTGTCGAGCCATGGCGGGGTGCAGGCGGTGTGCAAGGTCAATCGCAACCTGTCCGATGCTGAAATTCGCGGGCTGGCCGCAACCGGCGGGATTATTGGCCTTGGTTATTGGGACGGCGCGATGTGCGATACCGATCCGGCCAGCGTGGCGAAATCAGCGAAGCACATCCGCGATCTTGTCGGGATCGACCATGTGGCGCTGGGCAGCGATTTTGACGGCGCGACGACAACCCGAATCGACACCGGTGGACTGGTGCATATTACCCAGGCGCTGATCGACATCGGCTTTACCGAGAGCGAAATCCGCGCCGTCATGGGCGGCAATGCGGTTCGCGTGCTGCGGCAGGGGCTGGTGCCCTATGCGGTGATAATGCCGGAAAAGGCGGAGACGCCGGGTATGGTGGAAAAGTGACCCGGCTCGACGGCAGGGTGCGAGTGCCCGACGCCATGCGCGGCGGAATCATCGCGCTCGGCAATTTCGATGGTTTTCATGCCGGGCATCAAGCGGTCGCGGGCCATGCCATTGATTGGGCACGGGCAGAGGGCCGCCCGGCCATCATCGCCACGTTCGACCCGCATCCGGTGCGCCATTTTCAACCCGATGCTCCGCCGTTCCGCCTGACCAGCCTTGATCAGCGCGAGCGGCTATTTGCCGCCGCCGGGGCCGATGCGATGCTGGTGTTCCATTTTGATGCCGCGCTGGCCGGGACTTGCGCAGAAGATTTTGTCGGAGAGATTTTGGCGGAGCGTTTTGGCGCGCGCGGGATTGTGACCGGCACCGACTTTACTTTTGGCAAGGGCCGCACCGGCAATGTCCAGCGCCTGCAGCAAATAGGCGCGCCTCTGGGGCTGGAGGCGCGGACAGTTGGCGCGGTGACCGATGACGAGGGCGTTATTTCCAGCAGCCGGGTGCGCGATGCGCTTCACGCCGGCGACCCGCAAACCGCCGCCCGCCTGCTGACCCGCCCCTTTGCCATCGAAGGTCCGGTAATCCACGGCGACAAAAACGGGCGGCAGTTTGGCTTTCCCACCGCCAATATGGAATTGGGCAGCTATATCCGCCCGCGCTTCGGCATTTATGCGGTCCGGGGGCGACTGGCCGATGGCCGGGTGTTGAACGGCGCGGCCAATATCGGCATCCGCCCGACCTTCGACCCGCCCAAAGAGCTGCTGGAGCCGTATTTCTTCGACTTTGATGGCGATCTCTATGATCAAACGGTGTCGGTCGAACTGCACCATTTCCTGCGGCCCGAGGCGAAGTTTGAGACACTGGACGCGCTGAAGGCACAGATGCAGGCCGATTGTGACAGGGCGCGGGTGTTGTTGGAAGGCGCTTAGGGCCAATTCAAAATTCCGTTCGCGTCGAGCGTAGTCGAGACGCCGCTAGACCGCACAATGCATTGAGGTGTCTCGACTTCGCTCGACACGAACGGACAAGCTCCCGCCCTTCCACAATATTCCAACCATAAAACCGCACTTGCTTAGCGCCCCACCCTCGCCTAATCGCTGCACGCTATGACTGACGCTGCTTTGCCCGATTACAAACACACTGTGTTCCTGCCCAAAACCGACTTTCCGATGAAGGCCGGCCTGCCGCAGAAGGAGCCGGCGATTCTGGCCAAATGGCAGGCGCAGGATATTTATAACCGGCTACGCGAAGCGCGGGCGGGGCGGGAGAAGTTCATCCTGCACGACGGTCCGCCCTATGCCAATGGCGACATGCATATCGGCCATGCGCTCAACCATATCCTGAAGGACATGGTGGTGCGCACCCAAAGCCTGACCGGCAAGGACGCGCCCTATGTCCCCGGCTGGGATTGCCACGGCCTGCCGATCGAATGGAAGGTCGAGGAGCAATATCGCAAGAAAAAACTCAACAAGGACGAGGTACCTCCCAAAGAATTTCGCGCCGAATGCCGGGCCTATGCGCAGCATTGGGTCGATACCCAGCGGGAACAATTGAAACGGCTGGGCATCAATGGCGATTGGGACAATCCGTACCTCACCATGGATTTTCAGGCCGAGGCGACGATTGTCTCGGAGCTGATGAAATTCGCGACAAGCGGCCAGCTCTATCGCGGGGCCAAGCCGGTGATGTGGTCGCCAGTGGAAAAAACCGCCTTGGCCGAGGCCGAGGTCGAATATGAGGATATTGTCTCGACGCAGGTGGATGTGGCGTTCGAGATTGTGGAATGCCCGAATGTGCCGGAACTGGTCGGGGCTTATGCGGTGATTTGGACGACGACACCTTGGACGATACCAGTTAATCAAGCGATCGCTTATGGGCCGGATGTTGAGTATGTCCTATTGACTCTATTCGCGGAAGCCGGGCCGGCTGGTGCCGACGGCGAAGCTCTAAGTGCCGACGAAAAATACAGCGAGTATAGCCGAGCTACAGACCTACTGATCAAAAAGGGTATATTGCCTAGCGGTCCGATTCTCGTTG
>JBGSLY010000304.1:0-5939 GCA_041740435.1 Parasphingorhabdus sp. | reverse complement strand
AAGGCGGCCATCATCACCAGAATCAACGCCACCTGTTGCACCCGGGTGATTGAGGCCTCCACTAGCTGCGAACCAACCGTCCTGGCCGCGCGCCCGTGTCTGCATCGTTCTTGCGGGTTTGTACCCCGTTGACGAAGGTCGCCAGATACCCCGAAGCGGGCTGCAGAATGCGAGTGCCGCCCGCCGGCAGATCGCTCCTGACCTCCAGAGCGCCCAGCTTCAGCCGGTCAAAATCGATGACATTGACATCCGCACGCTTGCCGATTTCCAGCGATCCCCGGTCGGTCATGCCATAGAGATCGGCATTGCGCTTGGTCTGCTTTGCCACGATAAATTCCAGCGGCAGTCCTTCGCCGCGATGCCGGTCCCGTCCCCAGTGAATCATCTGATAGGTAGGAGCCACGCCGTCAAAAATCAGATTGACGTGTGCGCCCGCGTCGCTGAGGCCGGTAATGGTGTCGGGGTGCAACAACATTTCCCGGATAACGTCGAAATTGCCATCGTAGAAATTGGCGCCGAGCAGAATCGCAAAATTCTGTCCGTCATTGCCGACAAGGAAATCGTACATGAATTCTTCGTCGGTTTGCCCAGCCGCTTTGGCCCGGGCACCAAAACTTTTGTCCCGGGTGGGCTCATAATCGATCGGAACGTCCAATTCGTAAAGGTAAGCGGCGGCATTTTTGAAGATCTTGTTGGCGTTATCCTTCAATCCGGGATTGCCCGATGGAATATCGCGGTCAGACAGGATCGCGGCCCTGACTTCAGGTCGCTGCATTTCCGCCAGCCGCTGTGCAAAGGGTAGCGCAACCAGCCGGAGATAGGTCTCTCGCCGTTCGAACATGTGATAGGTCTGGATGTTGGTTACCAAACCGATGGGCCGGGACGCCACCTGCGGAAAGAGATTGGCCCCGCCCGCGTTGCATTTGACCACCAACTCCAAAACATCACGCCATGCATCGCGGTGATCTGCATTTTGCACTAGCGTAAAGGTCACGGGGCGCTCGCTGACCCGCGACACCTTGTCCATCAATGCGACTTCTTCCCCAAGCGTGGTATGTTCGCCGCCGAGAATCGCCAAGTCACCGACGGTGCCGCCGGGGATAAGTTCAAAAACGCCGCGTCCCGCCGCCCGCATCGCCGCGGCAAGGGCGAGAACTTCCTCTTCGGCCGCATATGTGCCGGGAATCGGCACATCCGACAAACTGCGATGACCGATGGTCCTTGATGAGGAAAAACCAATCGCCCCGGCGTTCAGTGCTTGTTCGACCAAAGTCGCCATCTGGGCAATATCCTCTGGGGTGGCAGGCTCATTCGCCCGGCCGCGTTCCCCCATCACATAGTTGCGCAGCGCCGCGTGCGGTACTTGTGCGCTGATGTCGAGCGCGTAGCTTCGGGTGTCCAGATAGTCGAGATATTCGGGGAAACTCTCCCACGCGCCCCAAGGAATACCTTCATAGAGTGCGGTACCGGGAATATCTTCAACGCCCTCCATCACTTCAATCAGTTCGCGCTCACCGCCGGGAGGTGCAGGGGCAAAGCCGACGCCGCAATTGCCCATCACGACGGTGGTGACTCCGTGTCCAGCAGACGGATCAAGCTGGTCATCCCAGCAGACCTGGCCGTCATAATGCGTGTGCACATCGACAAAACCGGGGGTAACGATGGCACCGCTTGCGTCCAAGGTTTCGCGCGCGGGCGTGGACACGGACTGACCAATCTCCACGATTTTGCCGTCCTTGATCCCGATATCGCCCATCCATGGCGCGCCGCCAAGTCCATCGACGATCATGCCGCCCTTGATCAATGTATCTATCATTGTTGTCCTTCCTGTTGGTCCGGGCCCGGTGGTTCCTTAGCGATGACCACCTGAGCGAAATATTACTGTTCTGGCCGCAGCATAGTGCGAAAATCGGGTTCTGCTCGCGGTTCTGATACGCCCAGAAACAGTCTGAATATCGCATCAATGTGCCGCTCCACCTCGGCATCATCAAAGATGTCGACGCCAAAATTTTTTTGAATTTCCGCTGCGGACATAAAGATCGAGGTGGTCGCCGCCACATTGATATAATGCAGGTTTAGCGCAGGGATATTCTTGGGATACACCCCCTGCTCCTGTGCCAGCGCGACATTGGCCACCGCTCGGCTGCTGAACGGCCTGATGAAATTATCGTTCAACCAGTCCATTCGCTCGCTTTGATGGATCGTCTCGAACGTCACGATTCGGTGCAATTCTGGATAGCGGGCGTTGAAGCGGATATAATGCCCGGTGACATTAATTATCCGCTGCCTCGGCGTCATGCTGGCCCATTTTGCCTCATCCTGATGCACCGCCGTTTCCAGCAATCCAAACAGATAGGAAATGCACGCGCACCACAAATCCCGCTTCGATGCATAATGGTACCGGATGGACCCATGGTTCACATCGGCCAGATCGGCAATCTGCCGAACAGAAGCCCCGGCATAGCCGACCTTGCCAAACACAGTCACCGCCGCTTTGAGCAGCTTTGACCGGGTATCCAGTTCCAATCCCGTACTCATTACCATTCCCTTTCCGACTGCGGAGACTTTGCCCCGCAGCCAGATACATCAAAATGACTTCGTTAGGCGAATACCATAAGTGGCAGGATCGCCGGCGAAGCGGTTGGAAACAATTTCCCCCGCAGCCGCAACAATCGGCACCACAATCCCGCCGGAGAAATATTCCTTATCGGTGATATCGGTCCCAAACACCGCAATGTTTAGCCCGTTCAAAATGTCCAGATCCAGATCGATCTGGGCATTAAGTATGCCATAGGAATTGAGATCCCCTTGCCCGGCGGGCAGCAGGGCCACGACCGTTGGCGTGGTCAGCGGCGTTTTGTCGATCCAGAAATAATTGGCCTGGAACCCCAGCTTGGCATTCTCGGACACAGCGAACTCATAACGGCCTGACAGACTATATTGCCATTTGGGTCCGCCAATCGGTTCGTCGCTGCGGTCCAAGGGTCCGTCGGTAAACTCGTCATATTTGCCGCTGGTATGTCCCAATGTTCCCGACAGAGTTAGCCCCGGGACCGGATTGATTGAGGTTTCCAACTCAAAACCCTTGATCGTCGCCTTGGCCGCGTTGCGCAAAATGGTGGCCGGGAAATTGAGCGGGTCAAAGCTGGTCCGCTGAATATCGTCATATTTGCTGTAATAGCCAGCCAGATTGAAGCGAATTTTATTGTCCCAGAAATCGGCCTTCAAACCGACCTCATAGTTGGTCAGCTTTTCCGGGCGGACGATGGTGGACAGATTGTCCTGATCGATACCGCCGCTGCGAAAACCGCGCGATGCACTGGCGTAGACAAGCACATCGGGAACGATTTTATAGTCGGCGCTTAACAGCCAGGTCCAACCGCTGAAACTGGCGTCGGCAAAAGCAATCGGCGCACCGGCGGAAAGGTCCCGAACCTCGCGATCTTCGGACGTATAGCGGACGCCAGCCGTGAACCGCAAAGCATCGGTTATCGCAAAGCTGTTCTGCGTGAAGATCGACCAACCTTCGTTTTGGGTGGCTGTGGTCTGAAAAACGCCAAAGCCGGGGATGAAATCGTCATCGATACCCGATTCGTTGGAATAGAATGCGCCAACCTGCCAAAGGAGCCGGTCGGAGAGCGCCGTCCCGTTGACCCGTAATTCCTGCGCAAAAATATGCGAATCTTGTCCCAAAGCAACGCCGGTTGCGGGTGACGCCTGATAGCCGAGCGACACTTTCTGATCGCGGTAACTGGTGATCGACTCGATGGTGGCTCCGCCCAGATCAATCGACAGAGTACCGTTGATGTTCCAGTCTCTGGCTTTGGTAAAAGACGCCGCGACTCCCAGATCATTGCCGATATAAATGTCCGGATCAGCGGTTTGCAGCGCGAGAAAGCCCCCAAAGACCGAACGGAGCGAACGGATAATCGGCCCTGCTTCGTCTTGGTCATGATAGTCCGCGTTGATCCGCAGCGTTACATTGTCGCTGGGCTTGAACAAAATCGAACCGCGCAGCGCAAGCTCATTGTCGTCGGCCAATTCCCGGCCGGTCCCAAAGCCTCGCCCATAGCCATCACGGTGAGTCAACAATCCTCCGATCCGCACCGCCAAGGTATCGTCAATCAGCGGGATATTGGCGATAATCTCGGCATCGGTTTGGTCAAAATTGCCAATCGTGAATTTCGCGTGACCACCCAGTTCGTTGAACTCAGGCGCTTTGGTCACAATGCTGATCGCGCCGCCGGTGGTGTTTTTGCCGTAAAGCGTGCCCTGGGGGCCTTTGAGCACCTCAACGCGTTCGACATCAAACAGAGTGTTCAGTCCCGATCCGCGTGTGATGGGGGCACCGTTGACATAGATGCCAACCGCCTGATCCGCATTCAGCGTAATAAAGCCCGCAGTCTGCCCGCGCAGGGTGATGTTAAGGAAGGTCGAACCGGTCGCGCCATTAGGACGGATATTGAAATTTGGGGTAATGCTGGCAACATCCGAAAACTCGGTCAGGCCCGCATTTTCAAAGGTTTCCCCGGTAAACGCGGTAATCGAGATCGGGACATCTTGCACGTTCTCTTCGACTTTGCGCGCGGTGACCACGATATCCGCATTCTGTGCCAGCGCCGGTGCACTGTTGGCGCCCACCATGCCGATGATGGCAGCGACGGACAGCACGCGCTTGATGCGCACTGATTGTAATTTTTTCAGGTCTTCTGCCATGACGTCCTCCTCCTAAAGCCCGACTTTTCAAGCGCCCCCCGTTTTCCGGGTAGTCGCACGCGGGCGGATATGTCCCAGCAATTTTTTCCGATCCTCATCGCCGATGACGTTCGGAAGCTAATCGCAGGCGCTTTTATCCGAAACTGTCCTTTTTGATACATATGTATCATTCAGCGTACATTTGGATAAATGAGTTAATGTGCCTACCCATGTATTGAAACTTTAGCTGAGCCGGTGAACCGATGAGAACGGCAAATTCCAGGGATCAAACACTTGAAAAATCTGGTATACTCTATTGACCTAAGAGCAGCTGATGAAGGTGTTTCGAGCGCCTCGAGCCACAGCATGGTCGATGGTCTCGCCGCCCGTCTGGAGAAGAACCCGCGCGACGCCGATGGCTGGATCATGCTGGTGCGCAGCCGCAGCCAGTTGGGCGAGAGCGTCAAAGCCAGAGCCGCCCGCGACACCGCGCTCGAAACCTTCAAAAACGACGGCCAGCACTCGAAACGTATTCGCGAAGCAGCGGCGGCCTTGGGGATTAGCGGGTGATTTAGGCCGAGCGCCCGCTGCGCGGAATCACCTTTCCTGCTGCCGGTACATCTGCCATGCCCGCTATCCATGAACCGTCCCGCCAAACGCGACGATCAACAACAGGAGTTACGCGTGAACAAAGTGAAATTTCGGAATATTTTGATCACTATTCACCTTTATGCCGCAGCATTGCTGGCACCGGCTTTTTTGTTGGTTGCGATCTCTGGCGGACTGTATCTGGCTGATGTGAAGGGCAAAACACAGGAAACGCCGATATCGGTACCCGCCGGAACCCAGTTCGACAGCGAGAGTCCGAGGTTCGAGGCTGATGTCCGCGCCTTTTTGGCCAAGCAGAAAATCGATGCCGAGTTCGAATATATCCGCGCGAAAGGCGACAGCTTTACCACACGCCCGACTTCCCGGCCCCATGTCGTTTTTGACGAAAAGGACGGCCAGTTAACCGCCAAATATGTCGAGCCCGATCTCCTGTTTTCAATGCTGGAAATCCATATGGGCCACGGCCCACGCGCATATCGCATTTTCGGAATGCTTGCCGGTCTGGCGCTGTTCTTCGTTGTTATCGGCGGGCTGACCATTGGCTTGCTGAGCAACGCCTATCGCAAACCGACGATGATCAGTGCGTTGGTGGGCAGCAGCCTGTTCGCATGGGCCGCGTTTTTTGCTTAGTTTCC
>JBGSLY010000303.1:0-3032 GCA_041740435.1 Parasphingorhabdus sp. | reverse complement strand
CTGCACCGAACCGGCCATTGCCGTCGTGATGGAGCGTGCGACCTTCGCGCAGCGGAACGCGAACCATGGTTTTTTTCGCCGCAGCGGTAGCCTTGGTAATCGCTTCCGGCACTTCGCGTGCCTTGCCATGGCCGAAGCCGGCCCGGCCATTGCCATCGCCTACCACAACCAGTGCAGCAAAACCGAAGCGCTTACCGCCCTTAACGGTCTTCGAAACACGGTTGATATGGACCAGCTTTTCAATCAGCTGCTCGCCTTCTTCCTGACGATCACGGTTACCGCGATCACGGCCGCCACGGCCACGACCACCTTCACGATTGCCACCGTCACGATTACCGCCACGTCCACGGCCACGACCTTGACGCTCTTCACCAGCGGGAGCGGCTTCGCCGTCTACATTTGTCACTTCATCAGCCATCGCTTAAAACTCCAATCCGCCTTCGCGCGCTGCATCGGCAAGCGCCTTGACGCGGCCGTGGTAGAGAAATCCGCCACGGTCAAAAATTACCTGGGTTACGCCCGCCTTTTTAGCAGCTTCAGCGACCCGCTTGCCGACATCTTTCGCCGCTTCGGTGGTGGCACCGGTTTTAACGCCGCTTGCCTTGTCGTTGGTCGAAGCTGCCGCCAGTGTGTGACCCTGCGCATCGTCGATGATCTGCGCATAGATATGACGGCCAGTGCGATGCACCGACAGACGGGGACGGCCAGCGCCGCGCTGACGCAGCGAGGTGCGAACACGCTGTTTGCGCCGATCAAATTGAGAGAGAATGGCCATGGCTTACTTCTTCTTCCCTTCTTTGCGGAAGATATATTCCCCGCGATACCTGATCCCCTTGCCCTTATAAGGTTCGGGTTTCCGCCAGCGCCGAATTTCAGCGGCAACCTGGCCAACCTGTTGTTTGTCGATACCCGAAATTTCGACCGTGGTCTGATCCGGCGTCTTGATCTCGATACCATCGGGGATCGCGAAATCGACGTCGTGGCTATAGCCCAATTGCAGCTTCAGATTGCGGCCCTGTGCATTGGCACGATAACCGACACCTGTGATGTCGAGGATTTTGGTGAAACCCTGCGTCACGCCATCCACCAAATTCTGCACCTGCGTACGCTGCATGCCCCAGAAGGAGCGCGCACGGCGGGTGTTCGAGGATGGCTTTACCGACAGTCCGCCGTCACCCAGATCATAGGTGTCGTCTTCAACCATCGGCTTCGACAGTTCGCCTTTCGGGCCTTTAACCGAAATCACACCGTCCTGCATCGATGCAGTCACACCGGCAGGAATAATGACAGGCTTTTTTCCAATACGGCTCATGATCAGAACACCTCTGCCAGTACCTCGCCGCCAACATTCTGTGCGCGCGCTTCCGCGTCAGACAGAACGCCGCGTGGCGTGGAGACGATTGTGATGCCCAGACCATTGCGGACCGTGGGCAGTTCCTGTGAACCGCTATAAACGCGGCGACCGGGCTTTGACACACGGGCGACGTGACGAATGGCGGGTTCACCTTCGAAATATTTCAGTTCGATACGCAGGCCGGGGTGCTTGCCAAGGGCTTCCTCGGTATAGCCACGGATATAGCCTTCACGCTTCAGAACGTCCAGAACAGCACCGCGCAGCTTGGACGCGGGGGAAACCACGCTGTCTTTGCGGGCGCGCTGTCCGTTGCGGATGCGGGTGAGCATATCACCCAAAGGATCGGTCATTGACATATTATATAACCCTTACCAGCTCGACTTGGTGACGCCGGGGATGAGCCCCTTATTGGCCTTGTCACGCAGCTCGATGCGACACAGACGGAATTTGCGGTAATAGCCGCGCGGACGTCCAGTGGTTTCGCACCGGTTACGCACACGGGTCGGATTACCGTTCCGCGGAATTTCTGCCATCTTAAGGCGCGCCATCAGCCGCTCTGTTTCATCGAGCGCCTTGTCGTCGGCAATCGACTTCAGTTTCGCATATTGACCGGCATATTTCTTGACCAGTTTTTTGCGACGTTCATTTTTGTTTATGGAACTCAGTTTCGCCATGACTTAAGTTCTCTTCCTTTCTTCGTCACCATCACGGGAAGTGATGGCTGTCCAATGGGTTTCGGCTGCGGTTAAGCGGCCTGCTTTTCCTGATCTTCCTTCTGTTCCTTCGGGAACGGAAAGCCGAACAGGGTCAAAAGTTCGCGGGCTTCGTCATCGGTCTTCGCCGTGGTCGTTACGATCACATCCATGCCGCGCACGACATCGATGGAATCATAGCTGATTTCCGGAAAGATGATTTGTTCTTTCAGGCCCATGGCAAAATTGCCGCGTCCGTCGAAGCTCTTCGGGTTGAGGCCGCGAAAGTCGCGGATGCGGGGCATAGCCACCGTGATCAGACGGTCAAGAAATTCGTACATCCGTTCGCGGCGCAGCGTTACCTTGCAGCCGATCGGCATGCCTTCGCGCAGCTTGAAGCCAGCGATGGATTTCTTGGCCTTGCTGATGACCGGCTTTTGCCCGGCGATCAGTTCCATTTCAGCAGCAGCGGTCGTGACCTTTTTCTTGTCCTGACTCGCCTCTCCGACGCCCATGTTGATCACGATCTTTTCGATGCGCGGGACTTCCATGTGGTTTTTATAGCCGAATTTCTCGGTCATCGCTGCGACGATTTTGTCGTCATACAGCTTGCGCATCCGCGCGACATATTTGTCAGCCATCGATCATCTCCCCGGACTTGACGGCCACGCGGACCATCTTTCCGTCTTTGTCTTCGAACCGAACGCGGGTCGGTTTACCGGTCTTGGGGTCGGCCACAGCTACCTTGGAAATGTGCATGGCCGCCTCGCGCCGTTCCAGACCGCCTTGCGGATTGGTCTGGGTTGGCTTGCGATGACGCACGGCGATATTGACGCCGGCCACAATAACCTTGCCTTCTTTCGGTGCGACCTTGGTCACTTCCCCGCTCTTGCCCTTATCTTTGCCGGACAGAACAACAACCGTGTCACCCTTTTTGATTTTTGCTTTGCCCATGATTACAACACCTCCGGTGCCAGGCTGATGAT
>JBGSLY010000302.1:0-2067 GCA_041740435.1 Parasphingorhabdus sp. | reverse complement strand
GTGTCGGCATTGCGCCGCCGCCCATTTCGCCAGCAATATCCTGCAACGCCGCGATCCGGTCTTCGGTTGCCGGATGGGTCGAAAACATCGCCCGCATCCCGCCGGGAACGATATACAGTTGCTGCGCTGCCGGATTGCGCTGCGCCACAGGATTGGGAATTTGCGCCGCCATGTGCTGCAACTTGTGCAGCGCGGAGGCCAGCGCCAGCGGGTTACCGCTAATCTCCGCACCGGCCCTGTCTGCGCCAAATTCGCGGGTCCGGCTGATCGCCATTTGCACGATCATCGCGGCGAAGGGCGCGATAAATACTGCCAGCAACCCGGCGACTCCTGCGTTGCGGTCGCGGAAGAACATCCCGAAGTTTGCGAGCATCGAGATCGCTCCGGCAATCGTAGCCACCATAGTCATGATAAGCGTATCACGGTTCTTCACATGCCCCAATTCATGCGCCATTACCGCCTCCACCTCTTGCGAGGTAAGCAATTGCAAAAGTCCGGTGGTCGCCGCCACCGCCGCATTTTCCGGATTTCGCCCGGTTGCAAAGGCGTTGGGCTGAGGCTGGTCAACGATATAGACCTTGGGCATCGGCAGCGCAGCCCGCTGCGCCAGACGCGCGACCATGTCATAAAATTGCGGATGACTGGCCCGGTCCACTTCGACCGCCTTGTGCATTTTCAGCACGATCTTATCCGCGTTCCAAAAGGTAAACAGGTTCATGCCAGCGGCAAAAATCAGCGCCAACGCGGCCCCGCCACTGCCGCCCAGCGTATAGCCCAGCGCCATGAACAACGCAGTCAGCGCCGCCAGCAACATGGTTGTCTTCATTCCGTTCATCGTTCACACTCTTTCGTGTTCCCTATCCCGCACACTATATGGGAAGGGTTGCAGCAGTTTCAATTTGGAGAATGCAGATGGTCGATCAACCAAGGAAAGCCGGGGAGCGGCCCAAAGGTCTGATACCTCCCACCTATTTGAGCGAGAATCCGCCAGTGCCTAAACCAAGCGAAGCAGCGCCCAGGATCCCTGAAGATGATCCTACACGCTATGGTGATTGGGTACACAAGGGGATTGCGATAGATTTTTGAGGCTGCGGTGGTGCGCTCCGGCGCAGGCCGGAGCGATGGCATCGTCGTGCCGCCCTCTCCAAGGCTCCTGCCTGCGCAGGAGCACAGCTAACCTAATTATGAAGCGCATGTAAAATTCCCGATTCTATCCACAACATCTGGTGGCATTGCGCTTGCGGGTCCACCATCAAATGGGTAGATGCGCGCGATGACCCAATCCGTTCTGATCGCACCCTCCATCCTGTCCGCCGATTTCGCCCGATTGGGGGAAGAAATACGCGCTATTGATGCAGCCGGATGCGACTGGATTCATGTTGATGTGATGGACGGACATTTCGTTCCCAACATCACAATCGGCCCCGCCGTGGTCAAGGCGCTCCGTCCGCACAGCCAAAAGCCGTTTGATGTGCATTTGATGATCTCCCCGGTGGACAGCTATCTGGAGGGCTTTGCCGAAGCGGGTGCTGATATCATTTCCTTCCATCCCGAAGCCGGTCCCCATCCCCACCGTACGGTGCAGACGATCCACGCGCTGGGTAAAAAGGCCGGACTGGTGCTGAACCCCGCAACCCCGCTCGATATCCTCGACTATTTGATCGACGACGTCGACCTGATTTTGGTGATGAGCGTCAATCCCGGTTTTGGCGGACAAAGCTTTATCGACAGCCAGCTCCGAAAAATCGAGGCCATCCGGCGGCGGATTGCCGATACCGGCAAGGCAATCCATCTGGAGGTTGATGGCGGCATTGACACCGGGACCGCGCCCCGGGCCATTGCTGCTGGCGCCGATGTGTTGGTGGCCGGAACCGCAACCTTTCGCGGCGGCGCGGAAAAATACGCGGCCAATATCGCCGGGCTGAGAGGTTAGAGCCTGATGTCCGACGGCGGACCTAGTGTGCGGGATCGGGTGCGCGGCTTTGGCCGAGCGGACAGCCCCGAGCCGCCCGCATTGCCAATGACCGCTGAAGATGCCGAGCAGACTGCCCCAGTGCCCGCCGCTGA
>JBGSLY010000301.1:0-1815 GCA_041740435.1 Parasphingorhabdus sp. | reverse complement strand
CCCAAGGGCTGCGCCTGTTGGTGGGCAGCCTTTGGTTCGCCATTCTATTGGGTTCAATTGCCGGTTTGCTTGCTCCCCGGTTTTTTGCGCCGATTATTTTGGTTCAGATTGTTTACAAAACCCTATGGCTGTTGGCATTTGTAGGACCACTGGTGCTATCGGGAAAATCGGGCGATGCGCCATGGGGCATTGCGACTACCTTTATTTTGATCGTCGCCATCTATCCGTTTTTGTTCTGGTTTTCGGGAGTTGGCCGGTTGGGATAGGGCTTTATTCAAAAGTCCGCCACGCCAATACCGTCCGTTGGACAACGGTCAAAACGCACATCCCGCAATAGACCGATGCGATCAGCCAAAAATTGCCCGGAAATAGACACATCAACACAAAGGCGATGATTGTCTCGGTCCCCTCCGCGATGCCGGTCGAATAGAAGAAGCTCTTCTTGCCATGCGCTTCTGTGGTCAGCGAACGGTTGGCGGCTGCGACGGCAAAGGCCAGAAAACTGATTCCGGTCAAGGTGAAGCTGGCGATCAGGATCAGGGCAAAGGGCAGATTGGCGGGATTGGCAAAGCCAAAACCCAGCGGCACCGCGACATAAAAGGCAAAATCGGCGACGATATCGAGATAGCCGCCAAAGTCGGTTTTTTGGGTTGCTCTTGCCACTGCGCCGTCCAAACCATCCAGCAACCGGCTGACCAAGATCAGCGCCAGACCCAGCATATAGTGCTGATAGGCGATGGCCACGCCCGCCGCCAAGCCAACGCCGCCGCCGGTCAGTGTGATCATATTGGCGCTGATACCCCAGCCCGCCAGTGCCTTGCCCATCGCATTGAGCGGCGGATCGATGTGGCGGCGAAGGCGCGCGTCGAACATCAGTTTCTTTCCGTCTTGGATTGAGGCTGCTTCTCCGTTCGCCTCGAGCGAAGTCGAGAGGCCGCAAAACTACTCGCATCGTCGGGGTGTCTCGACTTCGCTCGACACGAACGGAACAGGCGGTTCCCATCAAAATACGACATCAGCGGCTCCTCCTCACACCAAAGTTACCAGACCGATGACCGCGCCAGTCATCGCCGATGCCATATTGCCCGCCAGCCAGCTTTTCATGCCCAGTCCAGCGACTTCGGCGCGGCGGGCGGGCGATAGCGTGCCGATGGTCGAGACGATCAAGCCAACGCTGGCCAAATTGGCGACCCCGCACAGGGCATAGGTGACAATCAACTGGCTGCGCGGATCAAACGTCGCGATTGGCAGCGCGGCGAGATCGAGAAAGGCGACATATTCATTCAAAATCGCCTTGGTTCCCATCAAAGCCCCCGCCGCCGGGGCCTGACCCCAAGGAATACCGATGGCCCACATGACCGGCGCAAACACCCAGCCAAAGGCGCGGCGCAAGGTTAGCGGCTGTCCGTCCACCAGCGGCAGGACCGTCAGCATCTGGTCGACCAAGGCCACCAACGCAAACACGACGATGATAATACCGATGACTGCTAAGACCAGCTGCACCCCCTCCATCGTGCCGCGAATGAGCGCGTCCATGCTGCCCTCGTATTTCAGATCCGCCTCGACCTCTTCACCAGCAATAATGGAGCCGTCTCCCGGCACCATCAGCCGCGCGATCAGCACCCCGGCGGGCAGCGAAATCAGCGAAGCGACGATCATGTGCCCGACCGCATTGGGAACAGTTTTTGCCAAGGTGGTCGCGTAAAGCACGAGAATCGCTCCGGAAATTGTCGCCATAATCATCACCATGATCATGAACAGTTCTGCGCGTGACATCCGGTCGAACCATGCGCGCAGCACCAGCGGCGATTCCAC
>JBGSLY010000300.1:0-3370 GCA_041740435.1 Parasphingorhabdus sp. | reverse complement strand
GGTGCGCTTGAAGAAAAACACCTGAATGATGACCGAAGCAGCCTCCAAAACAAACAGGCCGCCAACGATGGCAAGCACGATTTCATGGTGTACAGAAACGGCGATTGCGCCCAAGGCTCCGCCTAAAGCAAGGCTGCCGGTGTCGCCCATGAAAACGGCGGCAGGCGGCGCGTTGAACCACAGGAAAGCCAAACAGGCCCCGATGACACAGGCACAGAATATCGCCAATTCGCCCGCGCCTTTGACAAAGGGGATACCCAAATATTCACTGAACACCGCATTGCCCGACAGGTAGACGATGACCAGAAACGCCCCCGATGCGATTACCACCGGCATGGTGGCAAGGCCGTCAAGCCCGTCGGTCAGGTTGACCGCATTGCCCGCGCCGACCATTACGAACATCGCAAAGGGGATGTAGAAATATCCCAGATCGATCTCGACATTGCTGAAAAACGGAACGTACAGCGACGTACCGACTTGCGAGACAATGATCCAGCTGGCGACCCCAGCGATCAGAAATTCGGCGAGCAAACGCACGCGTCCCGGTATCCCCCGATGGCTCGACTTGTTGACCTTGTCATAGTCATCGATGAACCCGATTAGGCCAAAGCCCAGCGTCACCAATATGCACGACCAGACAAAGACATTGGTCAAATCCATCCACAGCAGCAGAGAGATCATCAGCGAGATCAGGATCATCAGGACGCCCATGGTTTGCTTCCCCGCCTTGGCGAGATGCGTTTGCGGTCCATCCGCGCGGATCGGCTGCCCTTTGCCTTGGCGCATCCGCAGCATGTTGATAAAGCGCGGTCCGATGATCAGGCCAATGACCAGCGAGGTTGTAATGGCAGCACCGGACCGAAAGCTCAAATACCGGAAGAGGTTGAAAATACCTTCAAATTCAAACCACTGCGCCAACAAATAGAACATCAATAACCCCCACTGACCAAGGCTTTGACAAGCCTGGCCAGTCCCAAAAAGTTGGACCCTTTGACAAGCAGGACATCACCCTCACCCATCATCTGGACGACCCTGTCCAGCGCTTTTTCTGCCAGCGCGCATTGGTATATTTCGCGCGGCGCTTCAAGGGTGTTGGCAAGTTTTCGGGCCAAATGCTCCATATCATCGCCGACTAGAACCAAGGCGTCCAGTTTCGCTGCGACCACGTCATCGGCTAAGGCTTCGTGATAGTGGCGCGCCATGTCGCCCATTTCCCCCATTGCCCCCAAAACCGCCAAGCGCCGCCCTTTTACTGGCGTTTCGCCGAGGTTTTGCAACGTCGCGCGCATCGACACCGGGTTAGCGTTATAGCTTTCATCGATCAGCAGAAATTCGCCGCCCGATTTGAGCGAAATCCGGTGCCGCTTTCCGCGACCGTCCAGCCCATCCATTTCCGCAAGGGCCAGTCCCGCCTGCGCCAGATCGCCGCCAACCGCGTCGACCGCAGCCATGATCGCCAGGGTATTGGACACCCAATGCCGACCCTCCGCCGCAATAGTAAAGCACAGTCTTTTGCCCGGCATATTGACCGTGACCAGCGACCCGCCGCCGGAAGCCGCGACAACGTCAATGGCCCGCACATCCGCTCCGTCGCCAAAACCAAAACTGACGATGTGCGCGGCGTGCTGCTGCGCTTTCGCCTGCAGCCGGGAGAAGTGGGGCGAGTCAAACGGGATGATCGCGGTGCCGCCCGGTTCCAACCCCTCAAAAATTTCCGCCTTGGCATCGGCAATTCCCGCCTCATCAGCGAAATTGCCGATATGCGCCGGTGCGATAGCAGTGATGATCGCCGCATGCGGACGCACCAGCTGCGTCAAAGCGGCGAGTTCCCCGGCATGGTTCATCCCCATCTCGAACACACCGAAAGCACAACCCGCAGGCATCCGCGACAGGCTGAGCGGGACGCCGACATGGTTGTTATAGCTTTTGACCGAACGGTGAGCGTGACCCAAAGACGTGCGGTTTAGGGCGGAAAACAGCGCTTCCTTGGTCCCTGTCTTGCCAACGGAACCCGTGACGCCGATAATCTTTGCCTCGGTCCTCGCGCGCGATGCACGGCCCAAAGCATCGAGCGCCTGCGCGGTATCAGCGACCAGAATGTGCGGACCAGCGACCGGTACACTCACAATCGCACCAGCGGCTCCGGAAGCATAGGCACCATCGACGAAGTCATGACCGTCGGCGGTCTCGCCCTGCATTGCGATAAACAGATCGCCGGGTCCGACTTCACGCGAGTCAAAGGCGACCCCGGTGATCGAAAAGTCGGAGCTGGCCGTTCCGCCCGTAGCGTTCACCAATTCGTCGGACGTCCATAACGCGCTCATGCCGCGCATTCCCGCGCCACTTCGACATCGTCGAAGGGGATGACCCGCTCGCCGACGATCTGTCCCTGTTCGTGTCCTTTGCCTGCCAGCAAGATGATATCATTTTCTCCCGCCAGCCCAATGGCGGCGGTGATGGCGGCACGCCGGTCGCCGATCTCCCGCGCGCCGGGTGCAGCGATCAAAATTTCCGCACGAATGACGCCGGGGTCTTCGCTGCGCGGATTGTCGTCGGTGATGATGACGGTATCGGAATACTCCACCGCAACCGCGCCCATTTCCGGCCTTTTGCCTTTGTCCCGGTCGCCGCCAGCCCCAAATACGGTAATCAGCCGCCCTTTGACGTGCGGGCGCAACGCATCAATCGCAGCGCGCAGGCCGTCGGGGGTGTGCGCATAGTCGACATAGACCGGCGCACCGGCGCGGGTGATAACAGCCCGCTCCAGCCGCCCACGCACTGGTTGCAACCGCTGCATATGGTCGAAAACCTGCTTAGCGTCGCCGCCCGATGCCATGACAATGGCCGCAGCACACAGGGCATTGGCCGCCTGATAGGCCCCGATCAGCGGCAGGGTGATCTTGTGGGCCTTGCCCTGCATTTCTACCTGTAACACTTGCCCCAATTGGGTGGGTTCGCGCGATATCAGCTTCAAGGTTTCACCCTGCATGCCAACGCTATGCAGAGTCAGTCCGCGCCTTTTCGCCCGAGCGATTGCCAATGCCGACCATTCCGCATCATCGGCCCAGACAACGGCATGACCGCCATCCACGACAACCTCGTCAAACAGCCGCATTTTGGCCTCGAAATAGGCCTCCATGGTCTCATGATAATCAAGATGGTCGCGGCTTAAATTGGTGAAGGCACCGATCTGGACCGGCAGACCCTCGGTGCGATATTGCGACAGTCCGTGGCTGGAGGCCTCGAACACCGCATGCGTCACCCCTTCGCGCGCCAGACCCGACATGTTGGACAGGAAGGTCGCGATATCCGGGGTGGTAAGTCCGGTATGCACGCTATCCTGCGCCGTGGTTACACCCAATGTGCCGAT
>JBGSLY010000299.1:0-3584 GCA_041740435.1 Parasphingorhabdus sp. | reverse complement strand
CCATGTGCGCGTCGGCCTGGAGGACTGGGCGGGCACTGGCACCCCGCGCAATGCGGAGCTGGTGCAGCAGGTTACTGCGCTCGCCCGGGAAATGAACCGCCCCCTCGCCTCCCCCAGCGAAGCCGCGGCAATATTGTGGCTTTCGGGCGGTCCGGCGTGATGGTGATGAGTCGGGTTAAGGTGTTAGGGCAACAGTCCATATCTGACACTATCCTCTCTAACAAACCGCTGTCCTACACTATGCAATCGATGCTCTAATGCCGGGCACGACCGATCGATAGCTGCGCCACCTTAAAGATACAAAGGATACAAAAAGGGCGCGTGTATGGGTGTCCTTTGTATCTTTAGAGCGGGCAGCCTTCCGGATGCGCTTTGCGGTAGATCAAAGACATTTGCCGAAAGCGCCCTATCCTTGGCCCATCGCTGGCTTTCAAAGGGGATGGACCGCCATGAAATCTATATTGCTTCATATTGCCGCAGATGACGAAGTTGACGGACGCTTTCAGGTCGCTCTGGATCTGTGCCGGGCTTTTGGCGCGCATCTCAGCTGCCTCTATGTCACGCCCTATAGCGCCTATGCCACGCTCGATCCCTTTGGCGACGGCATCGGCATGGGCGCGATACTGGAGGATTTGCACAAGAGCGAGGCGGAACTGCGCGCGCGGCTGGAATCGCGCCTGTCGCGCGAGGACGTGCCGTGGGATTGGTCATCGGTCAATGGCGATCCGGTCAGCTGCTTGGTCGCCGCCTCGGCCTTGGCGGACCTTGTGATCCTTAGCCAGTCGAGCGGTTCGGACAAGCGGCTGGGCCGGCCGCTGCCGATCGTCGATGATGTGGCGGTGCATGCGGGATGTGCCGTGCTGGTGGTGCCCAAGGGTGTCAACCAGATGCCCATCGGCCGCGACGCCGTGATCGGCTGGAACGCTTCGCCAGAGGCGGCGCACGCGATCAAGGCCGCGGTGCCTTTCTTGAAAACCGCGTCGTCGGTGCACATCGCCTCTGTCGGGGAAGCCGATGCCGCCTTTCCGCAGACCGCGGCCAACGCCTATCTGTCGCGGCACGGGATAGCATCGGACATCCATCAACTGCCCGGAACCCGCGGCGATGCGGGGGACGTGCTACATGAATTTGCGGTTGGTAAGCAGGCCAGCTGCCTCATCATGGGGGCCTATGGCCGGTCTCGCTTGCGCGAAACCCTGCTGGGCGGCGTCACCCGCAACCTGCTCTCCAACGCGGCGGTCCCGCTGCTGCTGGCGCACTGATCTGATCGGGAACGAACAGGGAAGATGTTTGGGGCAACCGGCGGCACGCAAAGCCAGAGGCCAAGTTGCTAACGCTTGCGAACGAATTCCGCGCGCAGGACCAATCCTTTTATTCCCGGATATTTGCAGTCGATTTCCTGCGCATCGCCGCTGAGGCGGATGGAAGGGATGACAGTTCCTTGTTTTAGCGTTTGTCCGGCACCCTTGACCGTTAGGTCCTTGATCAACGTAACAGCATCACCGTCGGACAGCAGATTGCCGACAGCGTCGCGCACTTCGATCCGGTCTTCATCGGCCTGCACCTGCGCTTGTTTTTGGGCCAGTTCGGATGCGGGCATCCACTCACCGCTGTCTTCATCATAGACATAGTCGTCGTCGCTAACGGACATATTCGCTTCCCATCTTGTCGTTGCTGCTGCGGCTATCAGCATCTGGAGCAGACTGCCAGCAAAAGCACCGTGTCCCCCCTTGCTCTTGCCGGTCAAAAGGGAGTAAGCTCCTGATCGGGGACGCAGCATGGCCTTTGCGGGGGCCGTCTATTTCGGCAATCAACAGGAGGTGACGAGTGGCTGATCGAAGCAATGTGGAATTTTCTGAGCGCGAGGCGCTGCTTTTCCACTCCCATGGCCGTCCCGGCAAAATCGAAATTATCGCCTCCAAACCGATGGCGACACAGCGCGATTTGAGCCTCGCCTATTCGCCCGGCGTGGCCGTCCCGGTCCGCGCTATCGCCGCCGATCCGTCCAAGGCCTATGACTATACCGCCAAGGGCAATCTGGTGGCGGTGATATCCAATGGCACCGCCATTCTGGGACTCGGCAATCTCGGGGCGCTGGCGTCAAAGCCGGTGATGGAGGGTAAAGCGGTGCTGTTCAAGCGCTTCGCCGACGTCGATTGTATCGATATCGAACTGAAGACCGAGGACACCGACGCGTTTATCAATGCTGTCGAACTGATGGAGCCGACCTTTGGCGGTATCAATCTGGAGGATATTGGCGCTCCGGCCTGTTTCGTTATCGAACAAACATTGCGTGACCGGATGAACATTCCGGTGTTTCATGACGACCAGCACGGCACCGCGATCATCGCTGCGGCGGGCCTCATCAATGCCTGTCTGCTGACCGGGCGCAAGATTGAAGAAGTTAAGGTGGTGGTCAACGGTGCGGGCGCCGCGGCGATTGCCTGTGCGGCGCTGATCAAGGCGGTAGGTGTCCGGCACAACAATCTGACGATGTGTGACCGCAAGGGCGTGATTTATCGCGGGCGTGAAGGGGTTGATCAATGGAAATCGGCGCACGCCATCGATACCGATGCCCGGACGCTGACCGAAGCGCTAAAAGGCGCGGACGTGTTTCTTGGTCTGTCGGCGGCGGGTTCGCTGAAGCCGGAAATGGTGATGGACATGGCACCAAAGCCGATCATCTTTGCCATGGCCAATCCCGATCCCGAAATCACCCCGCCAGAGGCCAAGGCGGCGCGTCCCGATGCGATTGTCGCCACGGGCCGGTCGGATTATCCCAACCAGGTCAATAATGTGCTCGGCTTTCCGTTCATTTTCCGCGGTGCGCTCGACGTGCGGGCGACGCGAATCAATGACGAGATGAAAATCGCCGCGGCGCACGCCATTGCGGAACTGGCCCGGCAACAGGTGCCGGAAGAAGTGGCGGCGGCATACGGCGGCGAAGCGCAGAAATTTGGTGTGGATTATATCATCCCCGCCCCTTTTGATCCCCGTTTGATGGAGGTTGTATCTGGCGCGGTGGCAAAGGCGGCAATGGAGAGCGGTGTCGCGCAAAAACCGATCGAGGATATGGAGGCCTATAAGCAAAGCCTGAAGGCCCGGCTGAACCCGACGATATCGGTGCTGACCAACGCTTATGAAGCCGCGCGCCGTTCCCCCAAGCGGGTGGTTTTTGCTGAAGCCGAAGAGGATGTTGTGCTCCGCTCCGCCATCATGTTCCGCGATGGTGGCTACGGCATTCCGGTGCTGGTGGGCCGCGAGGACGATGTGCATGCGAAGCTGAGAGAACTCGGCGTCACCGATCCGGAAAGCTATGAAATCCATAACGCCAAGAACAGCCCGCTGGTCGGCGAAATGGTCGAGTTGCTCTACAAACGTCTGCAACGGCGCGGCTATCTGAAGCGCGATGTCCACCGGATGGTCAACCGCGACCGGAATATCTTCGGCTCTGCGCTACTGGCGCTCGATCAGGCCGATGCGATGATTACGGGTATCACCCGGCCCTTTGCCCAGACCCTTAAAGAGGTCAATATGGTGCTGGACCGCACCGCCGACCGAACCATGTTCGGCATCCATCTGAT
>JBGSLY010000298.1:0-3287 GCA_041740435.1 Parasphingorhabdus sp. | reverse complement strand
GTGGGGCCGGCCGGGTTGGGGTGGGTGGGAGAGGGGATGGTTCCTTCACGCCCGACCATCAGCTTCATTCCCGCCACAAACAGATGACCGAGCGGACCAAAGCGATGCGCCGCGAGCCAACCGATGCCGAACAGCGACTATGGGCGCTGTTGCGCGGCGGGCGACTGGCGGCAAGCAAATGGCGGCGTCAGGTCAATTTCGAGGACCGCTATATTGCCGATTTTGTCTGTTTTCAACATCGCCTTATTGTCGAAGCCGATGGTGGCCAACATGGCGAAACCAGCTATGATGCGGGTCGCGATCAATGGTTCGATGCACAAGGATTCAGGGTTTTGCATTTCTGGAACAATGATATTCTGGTCAATATTCAAGGAGTCGCAGATGTCATCCTTGGCGCATTGGAAACCAACCCCTCACCCCAAACCCCTCTCCCGCAAGGGGAGAGGGGCTTTAGAAAGTTCCTTTAATGTCCAACTTTGACCTTATCGTCCTTGGTTCCGGTCCCGGTGGTTATGTTGCCGCCATTCGCGCCGCGCAGCTTGGCCTCAAAACCGCGATTGTGGAGCGGGAAAATCTGGGAGGGATTTGTCTCAACTGGGGATGTATTCCGACCAAGGCGCTGCTGCGGTCGGCGGAAATTTTCCATTATATGCAGCACGCCGGGGATTACGGGCTGACCGCAGCCAATATCAGCGCCGACATTGACGCGGTGGTGAAACGCTCGCGCGGGGTGGCGAAGCAGCTCAATCAGGGCGTGACGCATTTGATGAAGAAGAACAAAATCACCGTCCATATGGGTGATGGCAAGATCACCGCGCCGGGGAAGCTGACCGTCACCAAGGACGGCAAAACGGAAGAGCTGACCGCAAAGAACATCATTATCGCCACGGGCGCCCGCGCCCGTGACCTGCCCTTTGCCCCCGCCGATGGGAAACGCATCTGGACCTATCGCCATGCGATGGTGCCGCCGGAAATGCCGTCGAAGCTGCTGGTCATCGGCTCCGGCGCAATCGGGATCGAGTTTGCCAGCTTCTACAACGACATGGGCGCAGCGGTGACCGTGGTCGAAATGATGGACCGCATTGTGCCGGTCGAGGACGGCGATGTCTCCGCCTTCCTTGAAAAGGCGCTGACCAAACAAGGCATGACGATCATGACCGGGGCCGGGGTCGAAAGCCTGTCCGCCTCCGCCACCGGGGTTTCCGCTGCGATCAAGGACAAGGCGGGAACCGTCACCCAATCCGAATTCAGCCATTGCATCGTGGCAGTTGGCATCGTCCCCAATACCGAAAATATCGGGCTGGAGGAACTCGGCATCACAACCACCAAAGGGCATATCGATACCGACCCGATGTGCCGGACCAACGTCCCCGGCATCTGGGCGATAGGCGATGTCACCGCCCCGCCATGGTTGGCGCACAAGGCGAGCCATGAAGGCGTGATCGCGGCGGAAGCCATCGCGGGCGGCCATCCGCATGCGATGGACCCCAAAAACATCCCCGGCTGCACCTATTGCCACCCACAGGTCGCCAGCGTGGGCCTAACCGAAGCGAAAGCCAAAGAGGCCGGTTACGAGGTCAAGGTCGGCAACTTCCCCTTCATCGGCAATGGCAAGGCGATTGCATTGGGCGAAGCGGAGGGCTTTATCAAAACCGTGTTCGACGCCAAAACCGGCGAGCTGCTGGGCGCGCATATGGTGGGCGCAGAAGTCACCGAACTGATCCAGGGCTATACCATCGGCAAAACCGCCGAACTGGTCGAAGCCGATTTCATGCACACCGTCTTCCCGCATCCGACATTGAGCGAAATGATGCATGAAAGCGTGCTCGGGGCTTATGGCAAGACACTGCACATGTGATTGACGTGGTTGGTATTGCGTATTAGGTATTACTCCATGGAAGTAAGCAAAGTCACTTCGAAATTTCAGGCAACCGTGCCGCGAGACGTGCGTGCTGCCCTGGGGATCAAAGCCGGTGACCAAGTGCTTTGGGTGGTCAAGGATGGTACCGCCATAGTGCGGAAAATGCCCGAGGACCTGATGGGATGGGACGCCCATAGTTGGCTAAGCTTTGCCGACGAGTGGCTTAGCCCAGAGGATGAAGAAGCGTTCCGTGACCTTCAAAAGCTTTGATGTCGTTTTGATGCCGTTTCCATTTGCGGATCGGCGAGCAACAATCATTCGGCCCGCAGTTATATTGACGGATTTCGAACGCTTCGGAAAACACTCCGGAATAGCCATTGCGGCTATGATCACCTCAGCAAAGCGGTCTGCCTGGCCTGCGGACGTGCACATAACTGACTTGCCCAATGCCGGTTTGAGCATGCCCTGCGTTGTTCGAATGAAGCTGAACGCTATCGACTATGTTCTGATGCATAAAAAAATTGGAGAAATTGGGGAAGTCGACAGACCGCTCTTGTGTGACGCTGTGCGGACGGTTTTCTCCGATATTTTTTGAGGGAGTTTTGGTGACCTACAGATTTGGAAGATAGAATCCCCTCTCGAATCGAGTTTCCGCTATCCTACCGTGCGTCAATTTGCCATCCTTACCCCCAACAGAAATTAGGGGACGACACAACATGCTATCCAACATGCAATCCGGTGTGAACTTGGGCGGAAAACTGCGGCGAATCGGCTTTGGCTGTGCGGTGGTGGCGGCGGCAATTCCGGCAACGGCACAGGCGCAGAACACGGTTATTACCGCCGACAAGATGGTCGATGTTGCCACCGGTAAAGTCACCGACAATCCGGCGATCTTTGTCGGCGTAGATGGACGGATCACCAGCATCGCTGATGCGCGCACCGTCAGATGGGGCAGCGACGTCAAACATATCAACCTGTCTGGCAAGACCATCCTGCCCGGCCTGATCGACATGCACGTGCATCTCGACTCGCCTACCAATATCGGCGGCTATCGGGGCCTTGAATTTACCGACAGCTTTTGGGCGATGACTGCGGTCGGCAATGCACGGGCGATGATTGATGCGGGCTTTACGACCGTCCGCAATGTCGGATCGGGTGACCGCAACGACGTAGGTCTAAAACAGGCGATAGAGGCGGGCTATGTCATCGGCCCGCGCATTGTCCCGGCCAGCTATGCGCTCGGCGCGACCGGTGGCCATTGTGACTCCACCTTTTTGCCGCCGAGTCTGGAGAAAAACCGCAAGGAGGAAGGCGTTGGCGACGGGGTTGAGGAGCTGCGCTATCAGGTGCGGCGGCAACGCAAATTCGGCGCGGAAGTGATCAAGGTTTGCGCGACCGGCGGCGTCTTTTCGCGCAACACCGAACC
>JBGSLY010000297.1:0-7952 GCA_041740435.1 Parasphingorhabdus sp. | reverse complement strand
GATGCTGCCCAAGGGGATCAGAAACCTAATCGTCACCGGCCGCACCATCGGCGGCGACAAAGTCAGCCACGCCGCCGTCCGCAACATGATGTGCTGCGCCGTGGCAGGTCAAGGGGCCGGTGTTGCCGCGACGGTGGGGGTAAAGACGGATCGCGGGTTTGACGAGGTTGATATTGGCGCGGTGCAGAAAGAGTTGCTGCGTCAGGGTGCGCGGATTTCATAAGCGAAGCGCGGCTTAAATCTTGGACAGATATTTGTATTGCAGATGAGCAGTTGGTTTGTTGTTGGGAGCGGACATCACCGTTGATCCAGTTTGTGCTCCAAGGCCTTCTCTTTTTGGCGGGCTAATTTTCTCAGGCGTGCAGCACGTCGCTTAAGCCAGCTTGGATCGTCTTGGTTCTTTGGATCATCGATGCGACGCAAATGCTCATCGGCCAGTCCATCCAATTCTTCCGCAGTATAGCTGCCTATGCCATCCAAACCGGCCAATCGCCCCTGTTCTACTTTTGGCACGACAACGCTCCGACCTCTCTGTATTGACGCTTGAGCCTATCGATCATGCGCGCATGGCGCAATCTTGCGAAGGCGTAATGGCAGGGTGCTCATAGCTCTAATATGGCTGGTGTTTCCAATGTCCGCAATCTTGTCGACTCCACCCACGCGACTTAACCCCACATCCCTCCCAACCCCGCAAACGACACGAACCCCCGTCATTCCCCCTCAAGCCCCCTTTGCAGCGGCCCCCGAAACAGCAGGATCACCGCCGCACCAATAGCAGCAATCCCCGCATCCATGGCCCAGAAGGTGGACGGGTGCATCTGGTCGAAATAGCTGCCGATCCATCCAGCCAGCACATGGCCGATAAACGGGGACAGAAACGCGAAACCCATCAGCGTTGCAGTCAGGGCGGGCGGCGCTGACTTGCTGACAATGGCGAGGGTGGTCGGCCAATAGTACATCCATGCCAGCCCCATGATCAGCCAGCCCGCGACTGCCCAGCCCGCCGCTACAGAATCGGGCTGCGTGCTGCCCATATTGGCGTAGGCGAACAGCAGGGCGGCAAAGGCGACGATGGCAGTGCCGATACCGACCTTTGTGACACTGGCGGGTTCGCTGCCGCGCTGCGCCTGCCATGCCCAGTATGTGACCAGCGCCGGTGCGGCCAGGATCGCGCCAATCGAATCCATCGAGGCAAACCAGCTGGAGGGGACATCGCCCAGCGGTGTGGCTAGATTCACATATTGGTCGACCCACAAAATTCCGATGCTCCACACCATCGGATAGGCGATTTCCGCCGGGATCGTCAGGGCAACGACGAGCAAGAGCACCCACAGCCGCTTGCGCTCTGCCATGGTCATGGGCGGTGCCTTTTCGCGTTTGCGCGCAACAGGCCGGTCATCGGGCAAATGGCGCTGGCCCATCACATAGGCAACCAGCGCAACCAGCATCAGCACGGCAGCGACCGCAAATCCGGCATGCCAGCCATAAAGTGCCGCAACCAGCCCGGTGACGAACGGTCCGCTTGCCGCGCCAATACAAATCCCGGTCGAAAAAATGGTGAACCCGCGCGACCGCATCGATTCATCCGCGCGCGGATAGAGCGCGCCGACCTGCGCCGAGATATTGCCTTTGAGAAACCCCGAGCCCAGAATCAGCAATGCCAGTGCCAGCAGGAAGGTCGCATAAAAGGACATGGCCAGATGCCCCGCGCTCATCAACAGCACACCGATCATCACCGTGCGCTTCGCGCCCAGCATGCGGTCAGCGACCCAGCCGCCGACAATGGGCGTGAAATACACAAGGCCGGCATACCAACCGTAAATGATCGCGGCAAAGGCGACATCGCTCATCGGTCCGCGAAACTCGAACGTATCGCGCAGGGCCGCCAGCCCCATCACCTGCGCCGAATTTTCGGGCAGCAGCAGCTCCTTGACCATATATAGCGTCAGCAGCGCCGACATGCCGTAAAACGAAAACCGTTCCCACATCTCGGTGAAGGACAGAAAATACAGGCCCTTGGGGTGACGGGTGGACGGGTTGACTGGCGTTGGCGACATCATTCCTGCATTTCCCTCTCCCCAAGGCCGGGCGCGTGTAACATTTGACACGGCCGCCCAACCTTTCACCTATTATCCTGACATTGGCTAAGGTATTAGATAAAATGATTCTGTACTTTAGAAGGCGTCCACAACGTGAAACTGCCCCAGGAATTTGATCTGCACGCGCTGGAGGTGTTTGTCATGACCGTGGAGCTGGGCGGCATGTCGCAATGCGCCGCGCATCTGCAGGTCACCCAATCGGCGATTTCCCAGACCATCGCCAAATTGGAGGCCGGAATCGGTGCGCCTTTGTTTGACCGGACGATGCGGCCGCTGGGGTTGACGGCGAGCGGCAAGTCCTTGTTCACGCGCGGGCAAACGCTGATTGCCCATGCCCGTTCCACCTATGACGCGGTGCGTGAAGGGGCCAGCCTGCCGATATCCAGCGTAACCGTCGCCATGTCGTTCAGCCTCGCCAACCTGCTGACCGCTCCGATCCTGCGGGAGCTTGGCAGCAGGGCGGACCGGTGGAATATTCGTTCGGGTATTTCGCTGGAGCATCAGGGCGAGTTTCTGGCCCGCGATATCGACATGCTGGTGACGGGCAGTTTCAATCTGGAGCATCGCGGATCATTGGATCTGCATCCGATTTTCGAAGAGAGCTTTATCTTCGTTTTTCCAAAAGCCTATCACGATCCCATCGATCTGGCGTCGAAGCTGCCGCCTTTCCCGCTTGTTCGTTTTTCCCGCCTGACGGGAATGGGACAACAGATCGAGCGGCAGATTGTAAGAATGAAGCTCAAGCTCCCGCAGCTTATCGAGGTTGAATCCTCCCATCAGCAATTGGCGTTGGTCGCGGAGGGTCTGGGATGGACCATCACCACCCCGACGTGCCTGGCCGCAGTGCCGGAACTGCACGCCCGGCTGCGCCCGGAACCCATGACGCGCGGGCGTTTTTCAAGGCAGGTGCAAATTGTATCGCGTGCCGGTGAATTGGGCGACATCCCGCGAGTAACGGCGGCGCTTTGCCAAAAAGTGCTGCGCGATGAGATATTTGCTCGAACGATGGCGAGCTTTCCATGGATCGGACAGCAACTGGCTTGGCCCGCAGTCGGCGATGTTGATCCCGTTGATCTTTGATGGGTCGATTATGCCGCTAAACTTCCCGCCGCCGCTTCCCAAAAATGTACCAACCCAGCGCTTAAACTGCGCGGGACATAGGCATCGCATACATCATCGCTGACGACATGCAGACGCACGCCCACATGGTCGATGATGGTTGCTGCGCTGCACCCGCTGGCGAAGCTGGGACTCTCGGCATCGAAAACGCCCGATTCCATCAGCAGTGCGCGCCACCGAGGTCCGGATAGGCGCACGCGAACGATACCGCCGCCGATAGTCGTCAATGCGCCGTCTTCGCCAAGGATGGGAGGGAGCGCGCCAACATCACCCTCGACCAGCCAGACGGTGGGTTCAAAGCGGATCAGGCACAGATCATCGCTGCCAGCCGACCGGCCCATAACCGGCAGTGCAAATCCCAACGCCGTCTCGAACCGTTTGGCAACGTCATGCGCATGGCTCCAGATTTCGAGGGCATAGAGCGGCGCAGCAGGCAAGAGTGTTATGGTCACATCAGTCACGATAACGTTCCCCTGCGGCATCATAAAAATGCGGTGCCACAACACGGACCCGCGCCGTTTGGCCGCGCGTGGGAGAAGTTGCAATCAGCTCCTCTCCGGTCCGATCAAATCCGCCTTCCAATTGTCCCAGCGCGATCGAACCGCCTTCGATGACGCGAAAGGCCGCGGCGGTAACATGGCCAAGTGGCGCGCCGCCATGCTCTGTGATCAGCATCGCTCCCTCGGCGATAGTGCCGGATATGGCTTCCAGCCCGATCAACTGCCGCCGGTTCGGCGCCGATAGAGCGGGCCGCGACAAACCCGAAGCGCCGATATAGCCACCGGCCTTGTTGAGCATCTTGCCCAGTGCCAGGTCGTGCGGCGTCATCCTTCCGTCAATTTCTCCGCCAACCACAAGATGGCCCTTTTCGATGCGGAGAAACTCCATTGCCTCCAGTCCGTAGAGGCATCCACCTTGCGCCGTAACCTCCGCCTCGCATGCTGCCCAGACAGCCGCCGCGTGCGCCGCGTCTGCATAGATTTCGAAGGCACGCTCCCCGCTATAACTGGCCGCCAGAATCAGGACATCTGCGCCGCCAATCTTCGCCGGTACCGTCGACATATGGCGCGGCGGCTCTTCGCCCATCAGCGCCGCCATCACCGATTTGGCTTTTGGCCCAGCTACAGCAATGCCTGCATAATGTTCTTGCACATTGACCGCCGAGACGCGGAGATGGGGACAGAGATATTGCCGGACATAGGAAATATGCGCCGCCATCCGGTCCGCGCCGCCGGTCGAACCGGTCAGCAGATAGCGATTTTCGGCCAAGCGCCAGACGGTGCCATCGTCAAAAACAAATCCATCCTCGCGCAGCATGAAGGTGTAGCGCCCTCTGCCGACCGCAAGCTTGCTGACGCTGGTGGCGCAGATGATCTCCAGCAAAGCGGCGGAATCGGGGCCGCTTATTTCGAACTTGGCGAGGGTGGAGACGTCGGTCATTCCCACGCCGGTCCGCACCGCCTTGGCTTCGCGCAATGCCGTCTGTGCCAGCGTTTCGCCGCCGACGGGGTAAGCACGCGGCCGGAACCAATAGCCCAACGGTTGCCAGATCGGGCGTTTCGCCGCGTGGACATCATACAGCGCCAATCGCCGGACATGTGCGCCCGCATCCTTGGCTCCAGCACCGGCCAGCAACCCCATGGTCACTGGTGTATAGGGCGGGCGAAAGGTTGTCAGGCCAGCCCCCGGGATGGCGACGCCCTGCTTCTCTGCCAGCCGCCCGAGCGCGGCCATATTGCTGAGCTTGCCTTGATCGGTCGCCATGCCCAATGTGGTGTATCGTTTCAGATGCTCGACCGAGCGGTATCCTTCGGCCCAAGCCAGATCGACATCGGCGAGGGTCACATCGTTTTGGAAATCGACAAAGGACTTTTTGGGGTTGGAAATAGGCTTCACAGGGAAGATTGGATCGGGACGAACTGCACCGCCGATGGTCGTAACATTCTGCCGCGACATGGCGGGGACAAATGCTTGGGCTGCATCATCCCATTCCAGCGTGCCACCCGCTTGCATGTGGAGATGAACCGTCGGTGTAAAGCCGCCCGAGACCGCCAGCAGATCCGCCTGCCAGACTTTGGTCACGCCGCCAACGTCTGCGCTGACTTGCTTCAGGCAATGACGCGCGCCTTTGACCGATACAGGAAGCGCTTGATTGAAAACCGGAAAGCCGCCGTTTGCTCCGGTAGGTGACGGACGGGCATCAAGAATCGCAACAATGTCCGCGCCTGCCGCTTTCAGCGCGTGCGCTGTTCTATAGGCATCATCATTATTGGTCGCGATCACCACCCGTTTGCCCGGCACAACGCCATAACGCTGCACATAGGTGCGAACGGCTTGGGAGAGCATGACGCCGGGACGATCATTGTGGGCAAAGGCCAGTGGCCGTTCGATGCTGCCAGTGGCAAGGATCACCTCACTCGCCCGGACATGCCAAAGCCGCTGCGCGATGCCTTTTGCGGGCTTTTGTCCCGGCTCGCATAGGCGCTGTGACAGCGTAACCAGATCATGCTCCCAATAGCCGGAAGCCGTGGTGCGCAACAGGATGCGGCCACCCTTGGCGCGAATGCGGGCTGCGGCGGTCTCGATCCATGCCGAGTCCAGATCTTGCGGATCGCGGATAAGCGAGGGCCCAAGGATGTTATCCTGCTCGGCCAAGATAACCCGCTTGCCCGACTCCGCAGCATCAAGCGCGGCTTGCAATCCGGCCGGACCAGCGCCGACCACCAGCACGTCACAAAAGGCCGAGCGGTGGCTGAACCTGTCCGGGTCAGCCTCGACCGGCGCATTGCCCAGTCCGGCGGCCTTGCGGATGAAATACTCGTAGAACATCCAGCGTTTCGCCGAACCGAAAAAGGTCTTGTAATAAAAACCGGCGGAGAAAATGGGGGCAGCAAGGCCTAGCATCGCGCCGATGTCAAACGACAGGCTGGGCCAGCGATTTTGGCTTGTCGCCACTAATCCTTCATAGACAAACACATCGGTGGCGCGCGTGTTCGGCTCCGTGCGTCCGCCTTCGCCAACGGTGACCAGGGCATTGGGTTCTTCCACTCCCGCCGTCATAATCCCGCGCGGCCGGTGATATTTGAAGCTGCGCCCGACAAGACCAATACCGCTCCGCAGCAGGGCGGCGGCCAGCGTGTCGCCTTCCTGCGCTTGGTAAGTTTTGCCGTCGAAGGTGAAAGTGATCATCGGCCCCGTCACGGCAAAGCCTCCGGCCCAATGGCGCGAATAGCGGTAATATCGTTGGTGACCCGGTGGCGGGTCATCACCAACCATGCGCGGCAGCCAAAAGTGTGCCGCCAGATTTCTGCATCCTCTCCGCGCGCATTGGTGCGAGTGAAGAGCGTTTCCATCGCTTCCTTGGGGGCCGCATCCAGTGTGACAACCGAATCGACCGTTCGCTCGTAAACAAACTCCGCCTGCGCGCGCGGACCGCAATGGGGGCAAGTAATCTGCATCATATCAGCGGCTATTCGGCAAAGCGCCGCTCCCGGTTTCGTCAATCGTTGCGCCGGTCATGAACCGCTCTAGCGAGAACGGCGCGTTCAGGGCATGCGGCTTGCCCGTCGCCAAGGTATGCGCATAGGTCCAGCCCGAAGCCGGGGTTGCCTTAAACCCGCCATAGCACCAGCCGCCATTGAGAAAGAGATTGCGGACCGGCGTTTCGCCAATAATCGGCGAGCCATCAAAGCTCATATCGGTCACGCCGCTCCATGTCCGCACCATCCGCAGTCTAGACAGCGCGGGAACCAAGGCCAGACCCTGGGCAATTGCGCCTTGCATGACCATCGGGTCGCCGCGCTGCGCATAGCTGGGCCAATTGTCGGGATCGCCGCCAAAGACAATACCGCCTTTGTCCGACTGGCTGATATAGCAATGCAGCGATTGGGTCTGGATGACGCTATTGAGCATTGGCTTGACGCCTTCGGTCACCATCGCCTGTAATGTTTGCGACTCAATCGGCAATTTCAGTCCGGCAAGTCCAGCGACATGGCCGCTGTGTCCTGCCACGCAAATGCCGATGCGTCCCGCGTGGATACGCCCGCGCGATGTTTCCACGCCGACCACCGCGCCGCCTTCACCATCGCGCACGAAACCCGTCACCTCGCATTTCTGGATGATATCGACGCCCAGACTGTCGGCGCCGCGCGCATAGCCCCAAGCGACGGCATCGTGCCGCGCCGTTCCGCCGCGCCGCTGGATCATCGCGCCTTCAATCGGGAACCGGGCATCGCGCGACATATCGAGCAAAGGTTCAAATTTGGCCACTTGGTCCCGGGTCATCAATTCGGCATCAATCCCGCTGCACCGCATCGCATCGCCGCGCTGTGCCAGCACCGTCATATCGGCATCGCTATGTCCCAGCGTCAGCGAACCGCGCGGCGAGAACATGACGTTGTAGTTCAGCTCGTCGCTCAAATGCTCCCACATTTTTAGACCGAATTCGAACAGGTCATGCAGTGGCTTTTGGCGGTAATTGGACCTGACAATAGTGGTGTTGCGCCCGGTATTGCCGCCGCCGATATAGCCTTTTTCCAGCACCGCGATGTTGCGCAAGCCGTGCACTTTGGCGAGATAATAGGCTGTCGCTAGGCCGTGCCCACCACCGCCAATGATGATGATGTCATAGCTTGCCTTAGGCTCAGGATCGCGCCACGCTGGCTGCCAGTGCTTTTGCCCATTCAGGGCTCCGCGCAGCAACGAAAGCGCCGAATAGCGGCTCATGTGATCGGC
>JBGSLY010000296.1:0-5822 GCA_041740435.1 Parasphingorhabdus sp. | reverse complement strand
GCAGTTCGTCGCTATCCACAATCTGCGCGGCGGCGGCGAGCAGGGGGATGCCGCCCGCCCGCGCCAGCCGATGCACCTTCTCCACCGTCTTGTCACCAAGCCCGCGCTTCGGGGTATTGACGATCCGCTCAAACGCCAGATCATCAGCAGGCTGCGCAATAACCCGAAGATAGGCCAACGCGTCGCGGATTTCGGCGCGCTCGTAAAAGCGGAAACCACCGACGATTTTATAGGGCATGCCAATGGCAATAAACCTGTCCTCAAATTCCCGGGTCTGGAACTGCGCACGGACAAGGATCGCGGCATTGGCGATGCTGGTCCCGTTCTGCTGGAGAAATTCGAGCTCGTCACCGGTGCGCCGCGCTTCCTCCGGCCCATCCCAGATGCCGATCACGCGCACCTTTTCACCCTCGGGCTCCTCGGTCCACAGCGTCTTGCCCAGCCGCCCGCCATTGTGCGCGATGAGCGCGGATGCAGCGGCCAATATATGCGGGGTTGACCGGTAATTCTGTTCCAGCCGGATGATCTTAGCGCCGGGAAAATCCTTCTCGAAGCGCAGGATATTGGCCACTTCTGCCCCGCGCCAAGAATAGATGCTCTGGTCATCATCACCGACGCAGCAGATGTTTTTGCGGGTTTGTGCGAGCAGTCGGAGCCAGAGATATTGGCTGGAATTGGTGTCCTGATATTCGTCAACCAGAATATATTTGAAGCGATTTTGATAGTCGGCCAGCACCGCCCGGTCGGTTTTGAGCAGATTGAGCGGTAGCAGCAAAAGGTCACCAAAATCGGTCGCGTTCAGGGTTTTCAGCCGTTCCTGATAAAGGCCGTACATCTTTTGCCCCAAGCCATTGGCAAAGCGTTCGCTTTCAACCACGTTGAGGTCGGCGGGCATCATGCCCTTGTTCTTCCATTGGTCGATCAGCCCGGCCAAAGCCCGCGCCGGCCATCGCTTTTCATCCAGATCTTCGGCCTGGATCAGCTGTTTCAGCAAGCGGATTTGGTCGTCGGTGTCCAGAATGGTGAAATTGGGTTTGAGGCCAACCAATTCCGCGTGACGGCGCAGCATCTTGGCCCCGATACTGTGAAAGGTGCCCAGCCACGGCATCCCCTCCACCGCATCGCCGACGAGGGCACCGATCCGCTCCCGCATCTCGCGCGCCGCCTTGTTGGTAAAGGTCACCGCCAGAATTTCCGACGGCCAGGCAAGGCGGCTGTGCAGCAGATGCGCCAGCCGCCGGGTCAGCACCGCGGTTTTGCCGGTACCCGCGCCGGCCAGCACCAGCACTGGTCCTTCGGTCGTCAGCACCGCTTCACGCTGCGGCGGGTTCAGCCCGCGCACGTAAGGCGGGTCGGATGGGGCAATAGGATGGGTCTCTGTCACCCGCGAACGATTAGGGAACGAAGGCGATCAGGGCAAGGGGGAGTTATATGAAATGCGTTGCCGTGCTCCGGGCGAAGACCCGGAGCCTACGCAAAGCAGCACTATCCCTTTTTAGGCTCCAGGCCTGCGCCCGGAGCACGTTTGGCTATTGGAAAAGTTACCCTTCACTCCTCGCTCACAATCACTCGATCCCGTCCAGCCGCTTTCGCCGCGTATAACGCAAGATCAGCGCGGCGCATCATGGCGCGGGCATCACCGTCGCTGCACAGATCGGCGATTCCAGCGGAGAAGCTGACTCGGTTGATCGGTTGTCCGGTGTCCCGGTTTAGAAATTCGTGCGCCGACAACCGCTTCCGCTCTTCATCAAGTAATTGCTTTGCGGTTGCGGCGGTGGTCCCCCGGAACAGCAGCACAAATTCCTCCCCGCCGTGGCGGGCGATATGCGTATTGCTGTCGGACAGGCGGTTGAGCTCCTCAGCAATACGCCGCAGCACCCGGTCGCCGGTGTCGTGGCCATGGCTGTCGTTGATTGCTTTGAAATGATCCACATCCACAAAGGCAAGAGCGAGCGGTTCCAGCTGGCTGCGGCAATGTTCGACTGCTTCCTCCAACGCTTTTTCAAAGGCCCAGCGATTGGGCAGGCCGGTGAGTTGATCGGTCTCCGCCCGTTCGGTCGCCGATTCCAGCTCGCGTTGCAATTTGCCCAGTTGCTCGCTTGCCGCGCGCAGTTCGCGTTGCGACACAGCCGCCTTTTCGGCCATGGAGCGAGTGAGACGGATCAGATTTAGATAGCGGCTTTGCACCTCGCCGGGATCATTTTCCAACGCCTCCAGCTGTTTTTGCAAGGTCGAGCCATAGCGTTGGCTGCTGCGTGCGCTTTGTTGCAGGGCGTCATTGCCATGGGATAGCGCGCGCTCACCAATGCCCATGATCGCATCGATCCGATCAGCAGTCATCCGCTCTCCGAATTGGCTCAGCAGTTCTTGTGCACCATGCGCGGTGATGCGGTGTCCGGTGCGGAGCCGATCATCGACCGCTCGGCGCAGCGGATTGGCATCGCCATACAGATAGTCCCAGGCAAACTGGTAATTTTCCGGCACAGGCTCCAGCCGCAATTGGTCAAGGAATTCCATAACTCGCATCACGCTGCGCGGGGCTGATGGGAGCGGAGACGGAGCGGATTCGGCACTGAACGGATGTGGCTTTTTGCCGATCAACACGGCTGCTGCGCCGACAATTCGTTCCGAAATAGGATGCGGGGATGAAAAAGCTGTGGCCATGGTCCGGGTCCGTTTTGACTGTGGGTTCAGCCAAAGAACGGACGCCGGTCCAAAAGATTAAATTGTGGTAACCATTTTCCTCGTTTGATCTTATCAGGACTTCTTCCCCAAAAATCCAAACAAATGGCCCGCGACCTTGCGCATCTGGATTTCTTCCGCGCCCTCGGTGATGCGGTAGCGGCGGTGGTGGCGATAGATATGTTCGAACGGTTTGTGCCGCGAATAGCCAATCCCGCCGTGCACCTGCATCGCACGATCCGCGGCTTCACAGCATAGGCGGTTGGCGTAATAGTTGCACATGCTGACCTTGTCGGACAGCGTAGATTCGATTTCCTTGTGCGGCAGTTGATCCATTTCCCAAGCGGTTTTGCGGATCAATTGGCGCAGCATCTCGCATTGGGTGGCAAGCTCGACGAGTGGAAACTGGATCGCCTGATTGGTAGCCAGCGGTTTACCGAACGGCTTGCGGTCGCGGGCATATTGGACCGATTCATTGAGGCAGAATACCGCAGCGCCGAGTGAACTGGCCGCCTGGCGAATCCGGTTTTGATGGACGAAACTTTGCGCAATCGACAGGCCGCCGTCGAGTGGGCCAAGCATGGCACTTTCGGGCACCCAGACATTGGTTAATGTCAGGCGCGGGTGATCGGTGGGCATGTTGAACGTCCACATATATTCCTCGATCACCAGCCCCGGTGAAGGGTTGGGGACGAGCAGGCAGGTAATGCCTTTGGGCGATCCCGGCTCTCCGCTGGTGCGGGCGAACAGCGCGCAATGGGTGGCGACGTGCATACCGGTGATCCACATTTTTTCGCCATCGATCCGCCAGCCCGCAACGCCATCGCGGGTTTCGCGAACCGCGCGGGTTTCCATATGCGTGGCGTCGGAACCATGGCCAGCCTCGGTCAGACCAAAGGCGACCCGTCGGTCCATGGCAAAACCGCCGAGGATAAATTCCTCCTGCTGCTCCTTGGTGCCGAATTGTTCGAACATCTCGACAAAGGGGAAGTTGCCGACGATGCTATGTTCGTTTTGTAGGTCGTTGTGCAGGCCCAGTCCCTGCGACGCGAAATGTTCGCGAATCACCGCCATCCACAGGTTGGAGCCGTCCTTGCCGCCGTATTTCTTGGGTGCCGAGAAGCGCCAATGCCCGGCTGCATCGGCGCGCTTTTTGGCTTCGACCAGTAATGCTTCCCATTCCTCGCGCGGCAGGCCCTGATTCTCGAAATCGGTCCGAGCATATTCGCGGCGATGGTCGAAGAAGCGGATATTATCATCCTGCTGCTCCAGCGGTTTGATCTCGTCGCGGACAAAGGCATCGAGTTCTTCCAGATAGGCGGTGAGTTCGGGGGGAAGTGAAAAATCCATGGTCAAATTGCCCTTTCCGTTGAGGAGCCTGAGAAAATTCTGTTCATGCGTGTATCCAAAGCTGTTTGGCCGCTGCTGCCGCGCTATATTTCGGTTGGTCGGCCAGCAATTTGCTCAAAGCCTGATGCCTTAGACGAGATAGCACACCCGGCGTTGCCAATGTCATTTCTCCGGTCCGCAACGCATCGGCAAATTCGCGATCATGCGCTTCAGCAAAACTGCTGCCTTCGCGCGCCAACATCCCCAGCGCGTTCAATGCGACCGCCGTCATAAAGCGGTCGCGGCCCTTGGCATTGGGTTTTACCTCGCTAACCAGCCAACCGGAAATGGCTTCGATCATCTCGACAGCCGAGGTTTCGCCCAAGCGGCGGGGTTCTGGCGGAGCCAATGGAGCAATTGGCGTACGCTCAGCCTCGGGGGCATCGCTTTCCAGCAGCATCAACAGGTCCACTTCGGTTTCCGACGCCCGCCGCCCGATAACCGCACGCTCCAGCCCAGTATCCGCGCCGCTGCGCCAGATATGCGCCATTTGCAGGCAGGCGAGACCCCACCAGCATGTCGAATAGACCAGCCAGAAGCGAAAGCGGTTGAGGTCCACTTTAACGCCCGAATGGCGTTCATAGGCGCTCAAAAGTTCCTCAAATTGTCCGCATCCAAAGGCGGGGCGGTCGATATGTCCGAAGCGCCAGCTGTTGATACAGCCATAGGCCAGGTCCTGATGCCGGTCGCCCAAATGGCAAATTTCCCAATCGAGCACGGCGGTCAGACCACCCGAATCGGCCATCAAATTACCAATCCGGAAATCGCCATGCAGAAACACTGGAGCGACCGCCTCGGGCATATTTTGATTGAGCCAATGTAGCGCGAGCGCGAATACCGGACGGTCACCGCCGTAGATGTCAAACCGGGTTTCCAGATCGTCGAGCAGCTCCCGGGCCTGCGCGACTTTTAATTCCGTGGGCAAGCTCTCTGCCGGTATGGCGTGGATCAGCGCCAATTGCTCGGCGATGGAATTGAGCAGATTGGGAGCGGGTTTGGTCAGCAATAAATCGGGCCGGACATCGCCGATGGCCCGGCGCATGACATAACCGCTGCCGAGATCATCTTCATCCGTAATGACCGCGACAACCTCAGGCGCTTTGACACCCGCCTCGAATGCTGTCTGGACAATTCGCGCTTCGGTCGGGTGGTCATAGCTGCGTCCGACCATGAATTCGGCGGAAGGGGAGCATCGCAACACATAGCCATTGCCGCCCCATAAAAAGCCCCAGCTTTCCATATTTGCGCCGCCGGTCAGCCGTTCGAGATTCTCGACCATACCAGTGCTGCCAAGGCTGCGCTGGCATAATCGGGCGATCTTTTCGGAAAATGCGGGATCGGTCATGGGGAGTGTTTAACCGAGCAATTAAACTTTGGCAATCGACCAATCGTTCAGTCCCCCTTGCACCAGCCGCCATTCCCTTTTACCGGGCTCCCGTAACGGCATTTTCGAAGGGGGAGCGGTAATGCGGGCATTTATTTTTCCGGGGCAGGGCAGTCAGGCGGTCGGCATGGGCGTGGCGCTCGCCTATGCCAGCGCAGCCGCGCGCGCGGTGTTCGAAGAAGTTGACGACGCGCTGGGGCAAAAGTTGTTTCGTCTGATGGCGCAGGGTCCTGATACCGAACTGCTGCTCACTGAAAATGCCCAACCCGCGATCATGGCCAATGCCATCGCCACCTTGCGCGTCTTGGAGGTGGAGGGCGGCAAAAAGCTCGCCGAAATGGCCGATTTTGTCGCGGGTCACAGTTTG
>JBGSLY010000295.1:0-6443 GCA_041740435.1 Parasphingorhabdus sp. | reverse complement strand
GGTGATTGCAACTTCCGCTGCTTTTTCTTGATCGGTCTGGAATTGGGCTCCCGCCTGCGCGGGAGCACGGGGATGCGCGAGAGTACTGGAAAGCGCGGGAGCTTCGTCCTCCTCACTCTCAACCTCCACCTCGACCAGCATCGACCCAATCGCGATCACATCGCCCGCCTCTCCGGCCAGCGCGGTAACTACGCCCGCCACCGGGCTTTCCATTTCAACCGTCGCCTTGTCGGTCATCATATCAGCAATCGGCTGATCCTCGGCAATCACATCGCCGATTTTGACGTGCCACGCGACGATCTCCGCCTCGGCAATCCCCTCGCCAATATCGGGCAGGTTAAAGGTAAACTTGGCCATGGCGTCAGTCCTTCATCATTTTTTCTATCGCGGTGCTGATCCGGATCGGCCCCGGAAAATACGCCCATTCCAGGCTGTGCGGATAGGGCGTGTCGAAACCGGTCACCCGCTCAATCGGGGCCTCCAGATGATAAAAACACCTCTCCTGCACCAGTGCCGACAACTCCGCGCCAAAGCCGCTGGTCCGCGTTGCCTCATGCACGATCAGACAGCGACCGGTTTTCTTGACTGATGCCTCGATGGTATCGATGTCGAGCGGCAGCAAGGTGCGCAGATCGACGATTTCCGCATCGACACCCGCAGCTTCGACCACCGCGCTGACCACATGGACCATGGTGCCATAGCACAGGATGGTCATCGCTTCGCCGGGCCGGACAATTGCCGCCTTGCCCAAATCGATCCGGTAATAATCCTCTGGCACCATGCTGGCCGCATGTTTCGACCAAGGCTCGACCGGGCGATCATAATAACCCGTGAAGGGCCCGTTATAAATCCGTTTGGGTTCAAAGAATATGACCGGGTCATTGTCTTCGATGGCCGCGATTAGGAGGCCCTTTGCATCATAAGGCGTCGAAGGAATGACCGTCTTGATCCCGCAGATATGGGTGAACATGCTCTCGGGTGATTGGCTGTGTGTTTGACCGCCAAAGATGCCACCGCCAAAGGGGGACCGCACCGTCATCGGGCAGATATAGTCATTGGCGGAGCGATAACGAATGCGCGCCGCCTCGCTCACCAATTGGTCAAGGCCGGGATAGATATAGTCGGCAAACTGGATTTCCGGCACCGGGCGCATACCATAGGCGGCCATGCCGACCCCCACACCGATAATGCCGCATTCGGTGATCGGTGTGTCAAACACCCGGGTCTTGCCATGCTTTTTCTGCAGGCCGGCGGTTGCGCGAAATACCCCGCCGAAAAAGCCCACATCCTCCCCCAAGATGACGACATCCGGATCGCGCTCCAGCATGATATCGAGCGCGCTGTTGATCGCCTCGATCATGTTCATCGATTTTGCTTCGGCCATTATTTCGGCCTCCAATCAGGGCCAAATTTCCGGCGCTGTTCCTCCAGCATTTGCTCGCATTGTTCTTTGAGGTGCCAAGGCATGTCTTCGAAAACATCCTCAAACATGGTTTCAAAGGGATGATGCAGGCCGTGGCCCAGAATGCCATTGGCCTCGGCCGATTTCTGGGTGGCGCGGACTTCGGCAGAAATGGTTTCGGTCAGCGACAAATGTCGCTTCTCATCCCATTCGCCAAGGGCAATCAAATGCGCTTTCAACCGGTCAACCGGATCGCCGAGCGGCCAGTTTTCAAATTCGGTTTTGGCACGGTAAGCGGATGGATCGTCGGACGTCGAATGCCCCTCCCCCCGATAGGTGAAATATTCGATCAGTGTTGGCCCGTTATTGGTCCGCGCCCGGTCTGCCGCCCAGCGCATTGCGGCATAGACGGCGAGTGGGTCGTTACCATCAACCCGCAATCCCGCAATACCATAACCAAGCGCGCGTGCGGCAAATGTGGTCCTCTCCCCGCCCGCAAAGCCGGAGAAGGAAGAGATCGCACATTGGTTATTCACCACCTGCATGATGACCGGCGCGTTGTAGACCGAGGCGAAAGTCAGCGCGCTGTGGAAGTCGCCTTCCGCCGTCGAACCTTCGCCGCACCACACCGCCGCAATTCGGCTGTCGCCGCGCGAGGCGGAGGCCATCGCCCAGCCCACGGCTTGCGGATATTGCGTTGTCAGATTGCCAGATACGCTGTAAAAATTATATTTCGGCGCGGAATACATGATCGGCAACTGGCGGCCTTTGAGGTGGTCGCCGCTGTTCGAATAAATCTGGTTCATCAACTCCAACAACGGCTGGCCGCGGGCGATCAATATCCCTTGCTGGCGATAGCTGGGGAAACACATGTCTTCGGGATCAAGCGCCATCGCGCTGGCTATCGACGTCGCCTCTTCACCGGTGCATTTCATGTAAAAGCTGGTCTTGCCCTGCCGCTGTGCGCGGAACATTCGGTCATCAAAGGCGCGGACGGTCAACATATGGGTCAACATCTGCCGCAAAAGCGCCGGTTCGAGCCGGGGGTTCCAGCTACCCTTGGCCTGATGATCGGTATCGAGAACCCGGACCAAACCATAAGCAAGCGGGTGAATGTCAGCGGGGATTGCGGACTCTGACGGTCTGCTGACCGCATCCACTTCTGGTACGATAATGTCGCTAAAATCGGGGGTGTCGCCGGGGCGGTAGCGCGGTTCCGGGATGTGCAGTTGCAGCACCGGCCTGTTAGCTTTTTTCGGCTCGATCATCGCGCTCTCCAGCGTTCGCCTGGGCAAACGAATCGTATTTAATTACATAGATGCGACACAATATTACAACGGCGATTATAGGTCAATAAATCTGTCCTTTTACACCGCGACCGGCGCGGAAATATGCTGCTGCGGGGCATAATCGATGATTTCAAAATCCTCTATGGCATAGGAGAATATCGATTCCGGGTGCCGCCGCAACCGCAATTTGGGATCGCCCTTCGGTGTCCGCGAAAGCTGCTCTTCGACCACATCCGCGTGGTTGAGATAAAGGTGCACATCGGCGCCGTTCCACACCAGTTCCCCCGGCGCCAGCCCGCATTGCTGCGACAGCATATGGATCAGCAGCGCCGCCGAGAAGATATTAAAGGGCACACCCAGCGCTAAGTCGCAGCTGCGCTGATAGAGCAGTCCGGACAATTTCCCGTTTGCAACATAAAATTGATAGGTTTTATGGCAGGGCGGCAGGGCCATTTGGTCCAATTCGGCGACATTCCAACCTTCGAAAATATGCCGCCGCGACCCTGGATTGGTTTTTAGGCCGTGGACCAGATCGGCAATCTGGTTGATGCCCTTTTCGCGTTTGCGGTACAGGCCATCCCCGACCGGTTCATAGACCGGCCAATCCACCCACTGCTTGCCATAAACCGGCCCCAAGTCGCCCCATTTTGCAGCGAACTCATCGTCGTCGATAATCCGCTGTTCAAAAGAATCACGGTCAATGTTCTCGCCGGTGACTTTGCGATAACTCTCCAGAGGCCAGTCGGTCCAGATGTGCACCTTTTGCGCGACCAAAGGCTGAATATTGGTTTCCCCGGTCAGGAACCACAACATTTCGCGTGCTGCCGCTTTCCAAAACACCCGTTTGGTCGTCAGCAAAGGGACCGCGCCTTCGCCCAAATCAAAGCGCATCACCGCACCAAAAACCGCCCGCGTGCCAACCCCGGTCCGGTCAATTCGCTCATCACCGCTGCTCCAGACGAGCCGCATCAAATCTAGATATTGCTGTTCAAAATGGGCCAAGGATGCGCCGCTTTCCCGCTGTGATTCTATGTTTCTCCACTTGGTAGCCCAAAGCGTGATGGGTGCAAAGGCGGCTTATTCTGAGATCTGTCAATCTTCTGGAAAATCTCCAAAATGGATGGAATGGCGCTTGGTCAATCCGTCCGGCATTTGCCAGTTATCGCAATATGTTAGCCGTTCGGGAAGATCATTCGAGATTTGCAGGTTCGCGGAGATGCGCCGATTTGGCGCTGCCAGATGCGCTCGCTACGCTCGCCGCTCTGTGGCGGGATAAGCAACGGGAACAGTTGGCTGCGCTGCATCATTTTGTTGAGCATGGGTCGGTGCACATCCAGCATCTGAACCAAGGCAATGCCCGCTGCGTCGCGATGCCCTTGCGCGAAATACTGCGCGGGGCCGACCGGTACGATTCCTTTGGTCTGACGCTGGTCCACAGCCATCCACTAGGCAGCAGCAACCCCAGCGAGCGCGACCGGATGATCACCCGGCGATTGGCCGAGATGTGCCGTTTTCTTGATCTGATCCTGATCGACCATGTGATCATCGCGCCCAAGGATCGCTTCAGTTTTCGGGAGATGGGTTTGCTATAAGCCCCTTCCGGCGGCGAACAGGCCGCTGAGGGGTATATAATCATTTGGAACCACAGCGCGCTGTGATAGCGAGCGGCGCAGATGACCGATACCGCTCCCCACCCTTTCACCATTGCCAATTACCGGTTTTATTGGTTTGCGCGTCTGTGCTCGATGTTGGCGCTTTACTCGATGATGCTGATCATCGCGTGGCAAACCTATAATCTGGCGCGCGAGACGATGGGGATACAGGCGGCCTCGCTGCGGCTGGGTCTGATCGGATTGCTGCAATTTGTACCGTTGTTCCTGCTGACGCCAGTGGTCGGATGGGTCGCTGATCATCTGGACCGGCGGTATATTGTTCGCGTGGTGCTGATTGTGCAGGCAATTGTTGCCGCATTTCTAGCCTGGCAGACGGCGGAGGGGCAGCTTACACTGTGGATGCTGTATCTGGTCGCAGTGGTGCTGGGCATCACCCGGGCATTTCTGGGGCCTGCGACCGTTGCCCTGTCGGCCAACCTGATCCCGAAAGCTTCAATTCCGACTGCCATCGCGTTATCCACCATTGCTTGGCAAGCGGGCATGCTGATTGGGCCAGCGATGGCGGGGCCGCTTTATCTGCTGGAGAAAAGCCTGCCCTATACGATCAGTGCTGTGCTGTTTGCGCTGTCAGCGAGCGCCTTTTTCTGCATCACCCCCGTGCCGCGCCCGGTGATGGACCGATCGCGAGGGCCGATTGCCCAGATATCCGACGGCATGGCCTATGTCTGGACCAACAAGCTGGTGCTGGGGGTAATTACCCTCGACCTGTTCGCGGTGCTGCTAGCAGGGGCCACCGCACTTATCCCGGTTTTCGCGCGCGACATTTTGCAAGCGGGGGAATTCGGCCTGTCAATGCTGGCGGCGTCACCGGCGGCGGGTGCAGTGCTGGTCGCGCTGTTTTTCAGCTTTCGGCCCATAAAAACCAACGTCGGCAACAAGATGCTTTGGTCGGTCTATGCCTTTGGTGTTGCGACCATAGTGTTCGGGTTCAGCACATGGTTACCCCTATCCATGGCCGCGCTGGTGCTGTGCGGAGCGGCGGATATGTTCAGCGTCTATGTGCGCGGATCACTGATCGCGCTCAACACCCCCGACGAGAAGCGCGGACGGGTCAGCGCGGTGTCGCAAATGACCGTCTCTGCCTCCAACGAGCTGGGCGAAGCGGAAAGTGGTTTCCTCGCCGGTTTGGTCGGCCCGGTGATTGCGGTTGTCGCGGGCGGGATCGGCGCTATATTGGTGACAATGGCGTGGAGCCGTCTATTCCCGCAAATCGGCAACGCCACCAGTTTTGAACCGCCGCCCGAAATCGACTATCGGGATTGAAAGGACGCACCATGATTGCCGCCAACATCCTCGCAACCATCGGCAACACCCCGCACGTTCGGGTCAGCCGCCTGTTCCCCGACCATCAGGTCTGGATCAAGTCTGAACGGACCAATCCCGGCGGTTCGATCAAGGACCGGATTGCGCTGGCGATGATCGAGGATGCCGAGCAATCGGGCACGCTAAAGCCCGGCGGCACGATCATCGAACCGACCAGCGGCAATACCGGTATCGGCCTTGCTATGGTCGCGGCGGTCAAAGGGTACCGGCTAGTTTTGGTCATGCCCGAAAGCATGTCGATTGAGCGCCGCCGATTGATGCTGGCTTACGGGGCTAGTTTTGACCTCACCCCCCGCGAAAAGGGAATGAAGGGGGCGATTGAGCGAGCACAAGAACTGGTTGCTGAAACCCCCGGCGCTTGGATGCCGCAGCAATTTGATAATCCAGCCAATGTTGCGGTTCACGTCCGTACGACGGCGAAGGAAATTCTGGCGGATTTTGCGGATAGCCCGCTGGATGCCATTATTACCGGAGTAGGCACGGGCGGACATATCACCGGCGTTGCCGAAGTCCTCAAAGCCGCATGGCCGTCGCTCAAGGTCTTTGCCGTGGAGCCCGCCTTGTCCCCCGTCATCAGCGGCGGTCAACCGGGGCCTCACCCGATACAGGGGATTGGCGCTGGGTTTATTCCCGGGAATCTCCATACTCGCGTAATCGACGGCGCAATCCAGGTGGATGCAGGCGATGCCAAGGCCATGGCGCTGCGCTCGGCAAAAGAGGAAGGGATGCTGGTGGGCATTTCTTCCGGTGCCACTC
>JBGSLY010000294.1:0-5368 GCA_041740435.1 Parasphingorhabdus sp. | reverse complement strand
TGCGCATGGTCCCCCTCCCCGAGCAAGCTCAGGGAGGATTTACATTCACCCGATTGCCCTGTTGCTTACCTCTAAGGTAATTGCACCGCTGACGTTTTCCCGCAAAAGCAGCCATATTGATATTCACACAGGGGGGTTTTTTCCTATGGCTTTGTTCCGCTCGTATCTCGTCGCCTTCTATATCGTTCTGTTGGTTTATACCGGTCTGGTGATCGTCGATCACGGCATCAATCTGTTACCCTTTTTCTTCGAGGACATGGCGAAAATGGGCTGGCCGGGGCAGTTTAATCTGGATTTCATGGGTTTCCTGTCCCTATCCGCACTGTGGACCGCATGGCGGCACCAATTTCGCGGCGCGGGGCTGGTGCTAGCGGTTTTGGCCTTTTTCGGCGGAATGGGCTTTCTGGTCCCCTATCTGCTTTACCATCTGGCCAAGGGGAAGGGCGATATGGGTGTTCTTTTGCTGGGCGCGGAACGAGCAGCGCAATAACGAAACAATTGTTTTGATTAAAAGTCGCTAGCCATTCGCTAAAACCGCGCTACCAAACGGACAGGAAAAGTAGCGAGGGAAATGCCATGACTTCTGCCAGCGATAGCCGCAGCTGGATTGACGCCATAAAGCCGTATCTGGAAAAAGAGGCGATCATCGCCCTTTTGCTGGGGATATCATCGGGCTTTCCCTATGCGATGATCGGCGCGACGCTGACCAGCCGGTTGGCGCAGGACGGAATTGATAAAAAGGCCGTCACCGCCTTTGCGCTCGCCTTTTTGGTCTATAACTTCAAATGGCTCTGGGCCTGGGTTGTCGACGGCCTTCGGATTCCGGTACTTGGCAAATTGGGACAGCGGGTGTCGTGGATGCTGGTGTCAGCGATTTTTGTCGCACTGGCGGTGTTTAATCTTGCTTTTGCAGACCCCAAGGCCAGCTTGCTGTTTGTTGCTTATTCCGCCGTGTTGCTGGGTTTTGCCGGGGCCACATTCGATATTGTCATCGATGCCTATCGTATCGAGATTCTTCGCCCCGATCAGCAAGGCGTCGGCGCGGGGATGAGCCAATATGGCTGGCGTTTGGGCTCTGCCGGCGCGGGCGCGCTGGCGCTGGTGGTGGCACAGCGGATGGGATGGGAAGCGGGCTATATGGTCTGCGCCGGATTTGCGATTCCCGCGGTTATCGCGGTATTATGGGGTGGGGAACCGGCACGACGGCGAGAGGCAATCACCAAAAAGGCGATCAACATCGGCGAATCGATTATCGGACCTTTTCGCGAATTTTTCAGCCGCCACGGCGCATGGCTGGTGTTGCTGTTTATCCTGCTGCACAAAATTGGCGACACGCTTGCCAATCTGACGCTGCGCTTGCTGCTCGAAGATCTTGGTTTCACCAATGACGAGATTGCCATTTACGACATCGGGGTTGGCTTTTGGGCGTTTCTGATCGGGATTTTTGTCGGCGGGGTACTCTATGCCAAAATGGGGCTGAAACGCTCGGTCCTGCTCAGCCTGTTCCTGATGATGGTCTCGAACCTCAGCTTTGCCTTTCTGGCGCTGGCGGGACACAGCAATCTGGGGCTGGCCGCGACGATCACTTTTGAAAATTTCGCCAGCGGCATTGGCGGGGTGGTGCTGGTCGCCTATTTCGCCGCGCTCTGCAACCTGCGCTTCACCGCCGCGCATTATGCGCTGATCTCTTCGGCGGCGAGTATTGTGGGCCGGTTCTTGACCGGAACCTCGGCGGGGGCAATGGTCGAATCAATGGGCTTTTTCAACTATTACCTGTTCACCACCGTGGTCGCCTTGCCCGGCATCATATTGTTCTGGATGATGATGCGCAGCGGGCTGGTCGATAGCTCGATCGGAACGGCGGCAACGGCCAATGCTGCCGAAGACAGCTAGGGGCAGATTTTCAGCGGTCGTCCCAAATCGCTAAACGCTGCGCAGACTGCCTGTGCTACCACCAATGCGCCTCCGTCTTCGTTGCCTGTTGCCTGACGCAGCAGCAGAGCGGCACCGCGCGGGTCATCGAGCGCGGTGGCTATCGCTTCCAACAGCCGCGCCTCGTCCCATGTCATGCGGGCGCTGCAGCAGCCAGCAATAACAATCCGCTTTTCCGCCCCGTCGGCGGTGGCCGACAGAAACACCCGCAGCAGAGTCAGCGGCCTGCGAAAACCCAAACCAAAATGGTTGAGCAGCGCGTTGGCCGCCGCCGCGTCGTGCAAGCCGTGTGCTCCCATTCTCCGAATGGCATAGAGCAATAACCGCTCTGCGCCGCTAACAGGTGCGGCAAAGGGCAGCATTTGCGCTGTTTCCGGGGGTAGAGAGTGCTTTTGCGGTTTGCTCGGCATGGGCATTGTTGGCTTCTCCTGACTATCGAGTAGCGATATAAACGCTAATGCGAGTTATTTGCAATAAGAAATATGTTGGTATCCCCTCCCGCTCCACTTCGGCTATTCAGCTTGGTGAAAGCCGAAACCGCCCAAAATCTGTGTGACAGGTTTTGACGGTTTGGTTGCTCGTCAGGGACTGGCCGGACATGCGGAAACCTGTCATGGTTCGGGCGTTGGGGGAAGAGTTATGCGTTTACCGTCTGGATTGAAGATCACGAAAATGGCGGCGCTCGCCGCATTGGCCGGACTGTCCGCCTGCGCGACGCCAACCCGGCCCATAGAGGTCACACGCTTTCACATCGCCGACGCGCAGACCGCGATTCCGATGGGCAGCATCACCATCGAACCAACGCTGGATGCCGCGGGCAAGCCCATACTGATCACCACATTGGAAGAGCGCACCTATGCCGCCGCTGTCCTGCGCGAATTGCAGCGGGTGGGTTATCAGCCTGCCGAAAACGCGCTGTCCGACACGCAATATCTGGTGGCCGTTACCCTCGACGTGACCCGCACGCCAGCGGCGGACCGGCGATCCCCGGTATCGGTCGGCGTGGGTGGTAGCACCGGCAGCTATGGTTCGGGGGTCGGCCTAGGCGTTGGCATTGATCTGTCCGGACCACCCAAGGACGTGATTGTCACCCAATTGTCGGTTCGTATCCGGGAGCGCGAAGGCCGCAGCAGCATCTGGGAAGGGCGGGCGATATTGGAGGCCAAAGACGGCTCCCCAGCCGCCCAGCCGGGCCTTGCTGCCGCGCGCGTTGCCGCCGCCTTATTCAAGGACTTCCCCGGAACGTCGGGAGCGACTATCATGGTGCCATGAGCATCCAGATCAACAGCGCCTTCGACAGCGGCAACATCACCGTCCATTCCATATCCGGCACCAAGGCGGTCCTTTCGATCCGAAAGGACAAGGACAGCGATTTCTTCCAATGGTTCCATTTCCGTGTCGCTTGCCGGGCTGGCGATACGCTCGAACTCGCCATTACCGGCCTGAAAGACAGCGCCTATCCCGGCGGCTGGCCCGATTATGACGCGGTGGTCAGCGAAGATCGCGAAGACTGGAGCCGCGCGCCGAGCAGCTATGACGCCGTTACCGGCACGCTGACGATAAACTATGAAGCGACCAGCGATCTGGTCTGGTTCGCCTATTTCGCGCCTTATGGTATCGACCGCCACCACGACCTGATCGCCCAGACCGCATCGTGCGACGGGGTGGAGTGCCGCCAATTGGGCAGCTCGATTGAAGGCCAGCCGATAGATTGCCTGGAAATGGGCGAAGGCGAGCTTCAGGTCTGGCTCTATGCGCGCCAGCATCCCGGCGAAACCATGGCCGAATGGTGGATGGAGGGGGCGCTGGAAATGCTGACCGATCCCGCCGATCCGCACGCCCGGTTGCTGCGCCAGAAATGCCGCTTTCACATCGTCCCCAATATGAACCCCGACGGGTCGTGCCGGGGGCATTTGCGGACCAATTATGCCGGGGTCAATCTCAACCGCGAATGGGCTGAACCCAGCGCAGAGCAACGCCCCGAGGTGCTGTGTGCGCGCGATGCAATGGACGCGACCGGGGTGCATTTCGCGATGGATGTGCACGGCGACGAAGCGATTCCGGCGGTGTTTATCGCGGGATTTGAGGGCATTCCCAACTGGACCGAAGAGCAGGGGCGCAAATATAATATGTTCCGCGACCGGCTGGCGGCGCGCACCCCGGATTTCCAAACCCGGCTGGGCTATCCCAAGGCCCCGGCGGGCAAGGCCAATCTGAAAATGTCGACCAACCAGCTCGCCAACCGTTTTGGGCCCAGCCATGGCTGCGTCGCGATGACACTGGAAATGCCGTTCAAGGACAATTTCGACCTGCGCGACGCCCATGCCGGTTGGTCGCCCGAACGGTCAAAACTGCTGGCTCGGGATTGTCTGGCGACGCTGGCGGAGATGATCGGGGAGTTTTGAATAAAAGGCGTTATTGCATGATCGCAGGATACCGATGTTCATTTTTTTCGATGACCAAATAATATTTTCTACAATTGCGAACTTGGACGATCTCAGCATTGTGTTGTGAATGTGACTGGGATAGCTTTGATATTTTGAGCTAAATGGTAGCAACAGGATGATTTCTGACGTAAAATTGCTAATTATTGGTACATTTTCCCGTGTTAGAGAATCAGAAGTTTCGATAGTGCTTTGGAGCTTGTGTTTGCTCGTCGCTAGTCTCATTCCTGCAATTTGGTCTATCATTGATGCGATACCAAAAAATGTCTGGTTCTTGACTCCATTCAATTATTTCATTCCCGCGGCGGTGATTTTGCTCATGTTTTTCGTATATTGGGAACTGACCCGGGCTTTTGCAGACTATGAAGATAAAAGAGGGGAGTTTTTATATTGGCTTGGATGGAGTATAGTCTCTGGTATTCCTGTATTATTATTAACAAATGGGGTGTTTTATACGCAGATAGGCGATGATTATATGTATGGCGAGACCATAGCGTACACATTTTTGGCTCCGGTTACAGCGCCACTTTTAGTTCATGCATCGGGAAGAGCGATTGATGCGGATGGACCAGATATTGGAGAAATACTAGCTTATTGGAAGCCACGATATATGGTTTTGTTTACAGCATATTTTTTGGTTACGTCTCCATTCAATTTTATCAGTGAAATATTATACAATATTACAGACGATCTAAATTTACTTATTGACATTCCCGCTTCGCTGATTTCAATAACTGGAAATATATTGGGAATAGTGCTGACAGTTGACGCTTTCCACAAGGTGCCTCAGAAAGACTCTGGCTAAGCTTGCCCACCGCCCGCACCCTGATGTAAGGGCACTGGACCAAAATTCTCATGAGACTCAAAGGGCATCCATGGCAGGCCATAGCAAATTCAAGAACATCATGCACCGCAAGGGCGCGCAGGACAAAAAGCGCTCGGCGATGTTTTCCAAGCTCAGCCGCGAAATCACCGTGGCCGCCAAGATGGGC
>JBGSLY010000293.1:0-10952 GCA_041740435.1 Parasphingorhabdus sp. | reverse complement strand
GTTTCGATCATCAGCCTTCACGGCAAGACCCCGCGCATCCACGACAGCGCCTTCATCGCGCCGGGATGTCGCATCATCGGCGATGTCGAGATCGGCCCCGATGCCAGCATCTGGTACAATTGCGTCATTCGGGCCGAGGTCAACCGGGTGGTGATCGGCGCGCGCAGCAATATCCAAGATGGCACCGTGGTGCACTGCGACGGTCCCGATCCAGTCCGCGCGGACGGATATCCGACCATCATTGGCGATGATGTTTTGATCGGCCATTTGGCGATGGTCCATGGATGTACCATAGAAGATCGCGGGTTTGTCGGGCTATCGGCTACCGTCATGAACGGATGCGTAATCGAAGGAGACGGGATGTTGGCGGCGGGGGCGATGTTGACGCCGGGTAAGCGCGTTCCGGCACGGCAATTATGGGCGGGCAGCCCGGCGCGCTACATCCGCGATCTCGATGACATGGCCATCATGGGTATGAAACTCGGCGTCGCCCATTATGTCGAGAATGCACGCGCACACAAGGCGGCGATTGCCGCGGCGACAGACTAACCGGATTAGCGAAGTGCGGCCCTAAGTTGGTTTATGATATCTTGCTGGTTTTGAACCTGCTGCTCCAGAATCTGTCTTGATCCTTTGATCAGCGGCGCGGTCCGGGGTCCCGTTCCATCGCTGTCCGCTTGCTGCGCCCGAATATAAAGCGCGTCCAAATCCGCAAGCGCGCCAACGCTATCGGCCCGATCAATTTCCAATGCCGACAGGCCGATTTGCGCCGCGACCCAACTTTCGCTCGATGGTGCTGCCCCCCGCGCTGCGGTTACGCGTGAACGGGCGACCGGCAGATTTCTTCGAAAGCGCTCATCCGCAGCCGCGCTTTTGCTGAGAGCAGCAGCAACCAAGGATTGTACATCATCGGGCAAATTTGTTGCATTCTCCGGTGCAGGCGGCTGAGCCGATGTCAGCGGCTGATCCTCCATCGGGCGCTTGGCCAATGATGGAAAGTCCCCTTCTTGCATGGCGCATCCGGAAAGCAGCAACGGAACAATGAAACTGATCACATTTGGGTTCATGCACCGTCTGTATCGGCGGCGCGCGCGCGCTGCAAGCAATGGTGCAGGACATTTCATGTGCAAAAAAATGGAACCCGGCCATTGGTTTGGGGGCCAAGACCGGGTTCCGAGCGTTCCTCTACCAAAAACGCGGCAGAGGAGGAGGGTCGCGAATTAGCCCTAAGCCGATTCGTGTGACACGCGTATGATGTACGTCACAATAACCATAATTCTCGTGCAGGATTTTGTGATCCGGTCCCTCTTGGGGGTGGAGGAGGGGGACAGAGGGACCGGATCGTTGCAACAAGGCAGCGGCATATGGAGGAGGGGAATGCTGCCGATCAGCCTTGTGACTCTTGTTTGTGGAAATTGCGGTTAAGCGATGACGGTACTGCTGAGCACAATGCCGCTAACAACCACCGCGGCAACCAAATTTATAAGCGTTTTCATTGGAATTCTCCTGTTTGATAAACCGCCCTTCAAAACTCTCTTTTCTGACTTACGAGCCGCATATGCATCCGCCGGTGTCAGTTTTCAAATGCAACTCATATTGTTTGAGTTGCAATATTTGCATCTTAAAAACTTCGAACAATGCCAAAGCAGGGGCTTGCGCTGCACTGCAACAAAATGTAAAATTGTGTTCAGGCAATCTCACTCGGGGTCGCAAACCGGGGACCTATGCTAGATATTTTTAAAAACCGTGCGCAGATTTTTCGCGACAGGGAAGAACTGGCCGATTTGTACCAACGCTATCAAGAGCGATTGGAAGAGAAGCTGGTTCAGCGTGCGAACGACGAGAATCTGTCAACGCGCGACCGCCGCCATTGGAAGCGTCTGTTAAAGCAGCTGCAGGCTGATGGAGGCGTCCCGGATGCAAAAAAGCCTTGAGGCTATTATGCGCTCACTCGCCGACACGGCACTATTTTTCCCGGCGCTATTGTCGGACCATGGCTTCTAAAACGGGCAAAATAGCCGCCAAGTTCCGGACGTTCTTCGAATCCCATCAACTTGAAACCCACCGCATCAAACTCGCAAAAAAGCCGTTTGGGGGGAATACCGTGTTGTCCCATCGGGCGGTTGACATCGACGACAATGATCTCGCCGTTTTTAGCCAAGGCCGGACGCATTCGCCACAAAAAGGCATAGGGCTCGCGCACCTCGTGATACATATGCACCATGAAAATCCGGTCGAAACTGTTTTTCGGCAGCTGCGGGTCGTCGGGTGCACCCAGTTTGATCGACACATTGTCCAGCGCTTCGCGATTGACCCGCGCCGCCAGCCGGTCAATCGCTTCCTCATCAATGTCCTGCGCCAGAACCCGGCCATTTTTGCCCACACGTTCAGCGAGCCGGACGGTATAATAGCCTTCGCCGGCACCAATATCCGCCACCGTCATGCCCGGAACGATCCCGGCGGCGGTCATAATCGCCTCTGCCTCACCCACCTTGTCCCGGGCATTTTCCGTCGACCATTGGGTGCTTTCAGTCCCCACCACCGGCCGGTTTGCCGGGGGAAAGGCTCTGGCGCTTTCGGCCCGGTCATCGGTTGTGGAGCTTTGCTGACAAGCCGACAAAACCGCCGTCGCGATCATCGCAGCGGTTGCCAAACGAACAGAAATTCGCTGCCTAGTCCACATCGTCCACAACAACCTTCTCTCCGGTCACTCTCTGTGCCAGAGCGGCGGCGATAAACAGGTCGATCCCGCCGTCGAGCACATTATCGGGCGCAGTCGATGTCGCGCCGGTGCGCAGGTCCTTGACCAGTTGATAGGGTTGCAGGACATAGGATCGGATTTGGTGGCCCCAACCGATCTCGGTCTTGGCCGCATATTCGCCCGACGCCTCGGCCTCGCGCCGCTGCAATTCCGCCTCGTACATCCGGGCGCGCAGCATATTCATTGCCTCGGCCCGGTTCTTATGCTGCGATCGGTCGTTCTGACAGGCAACGACGATACCGCTCGGCAAATGGGTAATGCGCACCGCGCTGTCGGTGGTATTAATATGCTGTCCACCAGCACCGGAGGCCCGATAGGTGTCGATTTTCAGGTCCGCCGGATTGATGTCGATCTCAAAACTGTCGTCGATCACCGGATAGACCCAGACGCTGGAAAAGCTGGTGTGCCGCTTGGCCGCCGAATCATAGGGGGAAATCCGCACCAACCGGTGTACCCCGCTCTCGGTCTTGGCATAACCATAGGCGTTTTCACCCTTGATCAACAGCGTCGCGGATTTAATCCCTGCCTGATCTCCCGCCTGATACTCGACCATCTCCACCTTATATCCGCGCGCTTCGGCCCAGCGCTGGTACATGCGCAGCAGCATTTCGGCCCAGTCCTGACTCTCGGTCCCGCCAGCCCCGGCGTGGACCTCCAGATAGGTGTCCAGCCCGTCGGCCTCGCCCGACAACAGCGCCGCAACTTTGTCGCTGTCGGCGCGGACCGCCAGCTCCTGAAGGATGGCGACCCCTTCATCGGCGCTGGCATTGTCGCCCTCTGCTTCCGCCATTTCGATGTATTCGACCGCATCGGTCATTTCACTCTGGATCGATTTGGCCGCACCAATGGCTGCATCCAGTCGACGCCGTTCCCGCATCACCTCTTCGGCGGCCTTGGGATTATTCCACAAGGAAGGATCTTCGACACGCGCATTGAGCTCATCGAGCCGCCGCAACGCAACGTCCCAATTGAGCGACGTCCGGATCAGGTCGAGCGCTGCCGTAATCCGGCTTACCTGCGCTTCGGCTTCAGCACGCATTGTCACTATCTCCACATTACAATTTTGCACCGAATTTCCGGCGACCAAACTCTGCCGTCCGCTATGCGGAAAATCGGTTCAAGTAAAGTGGGGAGCGCGCGTTACGAAAATTCTGAGCCCCTCAGAAAATATAGCCATCTTCCGAGGCTTGCGGCCAATAATCCCGGAAAATTGCCAATAAATCTTCCGCCACCGGCAACTCCACCGGCTCGCGGTTAGGTTGCAGATCGCGAACGCCGATAAAGCTGTTGGACGTCAGCGCGATCAAGCCGTTGAGCTTGATCACCAGATCGGCGCTGCCGTCGCCATTGACATCACCCTCGACAAAGGTGCTGCTGCCGACCTGTTGGAAGCGCAATTCGCCCGCGGTCCCGCTGAAAGCATTGCTGGCGATCCATTCAAAATCATCATCGACGCCGGTATTGGTGTTGGCGTCAATCAGGTTGATCTGAATCTTCTCACCAGCCGCTTTGTCAAAATCGGTGATGACATCTGCGGTCGCGCGGGTGGTGTTGAAGTCAGAGAGAGAGCGGAACTGGAAAGTGTCTTTGTCCGCGCCGCCGGTCATCGTATCCTTGCCCGCGCCACCGTCGAGGATGTCGATTCCATTGCCGCCCAAAATCGTATCCAGCCCCGCGCCGCCGCGCAGCGTGTCGGCTCCGTTCAGCCCGCTGATCGTGTCTCCGCCGCCGGTACCGACGATGATGTTGTCGAGCGCGTTCCCGGTTGCATTGCGGGCGCTCGCCAGAATAACCAACCGCTCGACATTGGCGGGCAGAATATAGTCGAGGCCGGTGCGGATCAGATCGCTGCCCTGGTTGGACAGTTCAAACACCGTGTCATTGCTATCCTGTACCTGATAGGTATCATCGCCCGATCCGCCACGCAGCAGGTCGCTGTCCCCGGTGCCGCCGCCGACCAACAGATCGATACCATTACCGCCAATCAGTTCGTCATCGCCGGCACCACCATCAAGGCGATCATTGCCTGCCCCACCAAAAATGGTGTCATGGCCGTTCCCGCCGATTAAATGGTCGGATAGCAATCCCCCATAGAGGGTATCTTGGCCATCTAACCCATGCAGCGTTGTTCCCTGTCCATCGCCGACACCGCGACCCGCATGCATTACATTGTCCAGCGCATTGCCTGTCCCAACATTTCCGGCGATCAAGCGCAAATTTTCGGTCGTGGAACTCAAGCGATGGTTTTGAATGCTTCGAACCTCATCGATCCCATCCCCGCCTTCGGCATAGTCCAGCAGGGAATCGACGATGAAAATGTCATTGCCGTTTCCGCCCGACATATTGTCATCGCCCAGACCGCCATCAATCCAGTCGTCTCCGCCCGCTCCGGCGAGCGTGTCATTGCCAGCCAATCCGGCAAGGTGATCGTCTTTGACAGTGCCGCTTAAATTATTCCCGGCACCGTTTCCAACGATTGAAACCGGATTGATCGAATCGCGAGGATCGAGGTTGGCCAGATTGTTGTAGTTTCCGGCAGCAGTCCCATAATATTGGCCATAGGCGTGGCTTTGCTCGGGTGTCGGGTCGCCTACCATCTCGTCGGTAGTCTTGGAATCGAGGATCAGAAGATTGGTGAGTCCGTTGAAGGGATCCAAGCCATTATCTATTCCAAAAATAGTCTTGTTTTCCATCAAGTGAAAATCCACTGCCTCCAAAAATCTGTCCCGTGCGGCTGGTTCGTCATTAAAGGCAGAGCCCGGCATAAAGGGATCGGAATTCGAAATGATGATCGCATCTGGTTTAACAGCACGGATTGCATCCACAATGTCGGCAACAAAATTCGCCATTTCTGCCGCCAATGCCCATGTATTTTCCAGGGTATTTGGCGTTTGACCATCGAAGGAAAGGTATTCACCAATGCCAAAATAGGCACCAACATCATCAAGAAATATACCGTCATAGCCTCGGCTGATCAGGTCAAACGCCTGATCTAGCACAATTTCTTTCCAGGAATCGAGCCAAAAACTGACGCGCCGTGCCTGGAAGATCGGATTGCTAGGTTCATCGGTATTGAAACTGAAAACTGGATGATCAACCAACCACTCCGGAGCATTGGCGCTCAAATCATCATAGTCGTTGCCGCCGATTGTCCATGCTGGGTCCCAATAGGGACGGCTGGAATCCGTAACAGCCACATCGACATAGCCAATCATCAAACGGCCCTGCGCCTGTAAATTTGCTACCCCGGCATCGCTTACTGGTGGCGGATTAGCGCCCGGTTCGGTCAAGTATAGCGCGTGACCGTCCGAAATAATCATTTCAAAGGCAGATGCGCCAAACTGGCTTTCAGAAGCATTTTCATATTGCAAAGCGAAAGTGTTTGAAAACGGCATTGGACAAATCTCCCGTGTCGGTTAAATAACCATAATACAGAAGAAGACTTATAGCCGAAAAATATTTCTCTTTTTTTACTCTACGACTCCCAACCCCGTCCACTGCGCCAAGAACGCGTAGATATCGCTATACTCCGCAATAATCTTGTCGGTCGGTTTGCCGCTGCCGTGGCCGGCTCTGGTTTCTATGCGGATCAGGTGCGGTTTGGGGCCGGTATTGGCGGCTTGCAGCGCGGCGATATATTTAAAGCTGTGCCCCGGCACCACGCGGTCATCGGTGTCGGCGGTGCTGACGATCAGCGCCGGATATTCGGTATCGCGAGCGATATTGTGATAGGGGGAGTAGGACAGCAGGTTCTTGAAATCCGCCTCTTTATCAGGATAACCATAATCATCGACCCAATAGCGCCCGGCGGTAAACTGGTCGAAGCGCAACATGTCCATGACGCCCACCGCCGCATGGCCCGCTTCGAACAGGTCGGGCCGCTGATTCATCGCCGCGCCGATCAGCAAGCCGCCGTTGGAACGCCCCTCTATCGCCAGACCATTGGCCGCAGCAATGCCCTTGCGCTTCAGAAACTCGCCCGCCGCGATAAAGTCGTCGAACACATTCTGTTTGTTCATCAGCCGCCCGGCATCGTGCCACGGCTTGCCATATTCGCTGCCCCCGCGCAGGTTGGCGACCGCAAGGATCCCGCCCGCCTGCACCCAGGCCATCCATTGTTCTTTATAGGTCGGCAATTGCGCCGAATTAAACCCGCCATAGCCGTAAAGGATAGTCGGGTGGCCGGTATCTTCCGCCAAGGACTTTTTGCGGACCAGAAACATCGGGATTTCGGTGCCGTCATTGCTGGGATAAAATGTCTGGGTCACGCTGACCGTTTCGGGATCAAACGGCAGCTTGGGGCTTGCCCAGGCCTCCAGCAGAGAAGAGGCCCCGAATGTATATATGCTGCGCGGGCGGTTATAACTCTCGAACGCCAGATAGCCGGTGCCCGATTTCGCACTGCCCTTCAGATCGTCAATCTGGCCAATGCCCGGCAATTTGACCGGGCCCAGATTGACCCCCTCCAGCGTATAGATCGACAGTTTTGCCTGCACGCTTTCCAGATAGCTGACCGCCAACACGTCCCCCACCATCACCGCATCGTTGATCGGGGTGCCGTTTTCGGCGATCACTTCCTGCCATTCCGGGTTTTCCTGCGACAGATCGATCTTCACCACCCGGCCCAGCGGCGCATCCTTGTTGGTGACGAAATATAGCGTGTCGCCGACACCGTCGATCAGCCGCCAGTCATGGGCAAAATCGGTGACGATGGGCCGGACCGCCAGCTTCGGCGTATCGACCTTGACCACCGACAGGCCATAGCGTTCGTCGGTGCCCGACGACGAGGTGATCACCACCCATTGCAGGTCCGATGTTGCCTCCGCGACATGGTTGAGTTCAGGCCGGTCGGGGGTCGCATGGACCAAAATGTCCTTGTCCTGCGGCTTGCCCATCACGTGCAGATAGACCGCCTGATTCTGGTTGAGCGACTGGAACGCGGCCCCTTCCTGCGGCGCGGGGAAGCGCGAATAAAGAAAGCCCTTGCTGCGCGGCATCCATTGCAGGTCGGTGAACTTGGCCCATTCGACCTTGTCGGGCAGGACAATACCGGTTTTGACATCGATCACCCGAAGCGTGCGCCAGTCACTGCCGCCATCCTGTATCGCATAGAGCAAAAGTTTTCCGTCGTCCGAAGGGGACCATTCGGCAAGCGCGGTTGCGCCATCGGCGGACCATAGCGCCGGGTCGATCAGGACGCGCTCCCCTCCGCCCGCGTCGCGGACATACAGAATGGCCTGGTTCTGGCCCTCGCTCTTGCGCTGGTAAAACAGGCGGTCCCCGGCGGCCACCGGCACTTCCAACCGGTCATACGCGAACAGCCGGGTCATCGATTCACGATAGGCATCGCGCGTGGCCGACAGCGTTGCCATATAATCCTGCGTCACCGCATTCTGCGCCTTGACCCAATCGGCCACTTCGGCATCGACGCGGACATCGTTTTCCAGCCAGCGATAGGGATCATGCACCGATATCCCGAATTTTTCATCGGCAATATCGACGGTGCGGGTCTCGGGATAAGTCATCGCTGGCTGTGCCTCGCTCTCCGTTTCAATTTGGCTCTCCAGCGTGGCCCCATCGACCTGCGCGACCAGAGGTGCAGCGAGACCAACAGCCGCCAAAACCGCCGCCGGCCATGCCAAAATCCGTTCACCCATCTCTAACTTCCCATCGCCAGCTTTTTGGAGCCATCATCATGCAGGAGCAGTTGGGGATATTCAACCGTGATTGCTTGCGATAGGCTGTGGTCAGTGTCCAATTGAGGAGAAATGACCATGCCAATCCACCCGCTAAACCGCCGCCAGGTGTTGGGGGCGAGTGCTGCCGTTTGTGCGGCGGTTGTGGCCGCACCTTTCCCGTCCATGGCTGGCGAGCCGAATCTTTCAGGCAAGAAAATCCTCATCACCGGATGTGCATCAGGGTTCGGTTATTTGGGGGCTTTGCATTACGCACGATTGGGGGCACATGTTTTTGCCACCATGCGCGGACTGCCCCGCGCAGAAGCCACGGCGATGCAAGACATGGCGAAGCAGGAAAAGCTGAAAATCACGGTCATCGACATTGACGTGCTGTCCGACGCGTCGGTGGCGGCGGGGGTTGCAGAGGCGGAGCGGCTGGCGGGCGGCGCGCTGGATGTGCTGATTAACAATGCCGGGATTGGCACTGGCGGTCCGGTTGAGGTCCAGGAACTCGCGACCATGCAGCTGCTGTTCGATACCAATGTCATGGGATACCAGCGGATGGCGCGGGCGGTTCTACCGAAGATGCGCGCGGCAAAGGCAGGGCAGATTATCAATATCTCCTCACAGCTGGGCCGCGTGATGGTGCCCAATATGGGGCTCTATTCCGCAACGAAATTTGCGCTCGAATCGATGAGCGAGCAGCTGGCATACGAACTGGTGCCGTTCGGCGTGGATGTCACGATTGTCCAGCCGGGCGGCTATCCGACCAAAATCTGGGATCACGGCAACAAGCTTACCGAAAAGATGCTGGAGGGTACCGATGCAGAGCGCAAGGCGGCCTATGCCAAGCTGCTGGAAGGGGCGGCGCTGCGCGGCGGGGGCAGTACCGACCCAATGGATGTCCCGCGCGCCATTGCTGGCGTAATCGTCATGTCGGCAGGTTCCCGCCCGCTGCGGTTACCGGTCCATCCGGGCAGCAAACCACAGACCGCCATCAATCAGGTCAGCGCCCAGACACAGGTCGCGATGCTGGGCGGCTCACCTTATGGCCCGTGGGTCAAAAAGGTGCATCAGGCGGGCTGATCAAACTTCACCAACACCAGCGGCAAGGCATAGGCGGCAAGCAAGGCTAGGTTGAGCGCGGCGTTCTGCGCGTTCCCGCCGAGCACCGACGCAGCGCTGTCGATGACAAACCAGGTCGCCAACGCCCAAAGTGCTCCGCGTGCGGCCCGTGCGTTGCCTTTGGCAATTTCGGGTGCAACCACAAATACTATGAAGCCAGAAAATCCAGCGAAAATCCCGCCCGCTATCGCCAATGCCAATCGGGCCTCCGGCGTAGCAATTCCGTCCAGTCCGGCGTCGCCCGCGGATGCTATATGAAAAAACAGATCGTTGGCCCCGGTGGGATCGGCTCGAACGGCCAAGGCAAAAAGGGCGGCGAGCAATATCGAGACAAATCCCAATATCTGCAAATAGCGTGCAGCGGCGGCGGGTGACATCATGGTTCTCCTCTATTGCGATGCGTTGGCTATGCTCCGGCATTGATAGGCAAAGCAATTACCTGTGAGGTAAGTGCATTGTCCGCGTTCTGTGCTACACTCGGGATAATAGGAGCGGAGAAATCGATGGAAGAATTTGGACCGATCTTGAAACACTGGCGCACGCTGCGCCGATACAGCCAGCTCGACCTGTCGTTGGAGGCGGAACTGTCGGCGCGGCATTTGAGCTTTCTGGAATCGGGCCGCGCACGCCCCAGCCGTTCGATGGTGCTGCGCCTGTCCGACGCGCTGCAATGGCCGCGCGCAGTGACCAATCAGGCATTGGGGGCCGCCGGATTCGCCGCCGTCTATCCCGATATGGCCAAAGACGCGCCGGAGCTGATACCGGTGCAGCGCGCTATCGAGCATATGCTCGCTGCGCACGACCCATTCCCGGGAGTGGCGGTGGACCGGCATTGGAATATCACCGCGGCCAACACCGGGGCCGACTTGTTCATGGGCTTTGCACCACCAGACAAGCCCGCCAATCTAATGGAAATCTTGTTGGCCAGCGCCGACCTAGGGCTGATTGAAAATTGGGAGGAAGTCGCTGTCCTCTCGCTGACCCGGCTGCGCACCGAGATACTAGAACTGGGTGGTGATCCGGAATTGAGCGCGATGGCACAGCGTCTATCACGGCATCCGCGTTTGCAATCCGCGTCTATCGCCGCCATCAACCTTAATCAGGCGGTGATTCCGACAATTTTCCGTTTGGGGGAAATTCGGCTGTCGCTGTTTTCGACAATAGCCCAATTCGGATCGGTTCAAGACGTGCATGCGGGCGAGATGCGGATCGAGTTATTGTTTCCGAGCGATGCACAATCCGAAGCATATTTTCGCGCGCAGTAAAAAGGCTCCGGCGACAAAATCGCCAGAGCCTCGAGTCTATCGCTCGCTCAGAATACGAAATCGCTGCTCTCGAGCGTAATATTGCCTGCCAGACGAATAGTGAAATCTGCCGCGCCGTCGCCG
>JBGSLY010000292.1:0-9924 GCA_041740435.1 Parasphingorhabdus sp. | reverse complement strand
CACCATTTTCTTGGATCAAGAGAATTTCCGGGGGTACATTTTCTCGAAAATATCCCAAGCGCGGGAATGCCCTGCCCAGCAAACTGCTCCAGAGGCTTTCTCTGCGACTGAAACCCGCCGACTCCTGATTTGATGTTTTTGGCGAGCGAGACCGGTGATCTCGCAAAAATAATTTCCGTCATTCGAAATTTTTTCATTCGCGCTGGGCAGCTTTTGTTTCAATATGGTGCCGATTTGAAAAAGAGGATTCGGGAGAATGGCGTTAACAAATGATCCGCACGCGGCATTCTGGATGCCCTTTACCGCGAACCGGGCGTTTAAGGCGACTCCACGTTTGCTGTGCGCGGCGCAGGATATGCATTATACCAGCAGCGATGGCCGCAAAGTTCTCGACGGTACGGCGGGGTTGTGGGCGGTTAACGCGGGGCATTGTCGTCCGACTATCGTGGAGGCGATCCGTAAGACCGCTGCTGAACTCGACTATGCGCCGCCTTTCCAATTGGGTCATCCGCTGGCTTTCGAACTGGCAACCCGGATCGCGGACATCATGCCAGAGGGGCTGGATCGGATATTCTTTACCAATTCGGGATCGGAGTCGGTCGATACCGCCCTCAAAATCGCCCTCGCCTATCAACGGGCGATTGGACAAGGTACGCGAACCCGGCTGATCGGGCGCGAACGCGGCTATAACGGGGTCGGCTTTGGCGGGATTTCGGTGGGAGGCATCGTCAACAACCGTCGGCAGTTCGGAACATTGCTGACCGGAGTTGACCATTTGCCGCACACCCATAATCTGGAGCACAACGCCTTTACTCGTGGTCGTCCGGAATGGGGCGGCCATCTGGCTGATACGCTGGAGTCGATTGTTGCGCTGCACGGCGCGGAGACGATTGCGGCGGTAATTGTCGAGCCGATGGCAGGATCAACCGGCGTGCTGGTACCGCCGATTGGGTATCTCGAAAAGCTGCGCGAAATTACCCGTAAGCATAGAATTTTGTTGATCTTTGACGAAGTTATTACCGCATTCGGGCGGGTTGGCGGCGCCACTGCATCGGGTAGCATGGGGGTCACCCCCGACATCATCACCATGGCCAAAGGCTTGACCAACGCCGCCGTGCCGATGGGCGCGGTCGCGGTCAGTCGCCATGTCCATGACGGTGTGGTCGAGGGCGGTCCGGACGGGATTGAGCTGTTCCACGGTTACACCTATTCCGGCCATCCCTTGGCCGCAGCGGCAGGCCTCGCCACGCTCGACCTATACAAGTCCGAGGGCATATTCGAAAATGCGATCAGCCTGCATGGATATTGGGAGGAAGCGGTCCATAGCCTGAAAGGCAAGCCGCATATTATCGATATCCGCAACCTGGGCATAGTCGCCGCGATTGAACTGGCACCGCATCCGGATGGTATTGGCAAGCGCGGCATGGAATTGTTCCACAAATGCTTCGACAATGGCCTGTTGGTGCGCGCAACGGGGGACATTATTGCTCTGTCGCCGCCGCTGATCCTTGAAAAAGCCCATATTGATGAGATGGTGGGCAAGATCGGGGAGTTGGTGGAGACTATCGGCTGACCTTTGGCAATCCCGCCGCTTTACATTGGCCGATAATGCGGATTGCCCGATTGGGTCAAATCGAGCATCGGCAGAACAAAGCCCTCGCGCACGGTGCCATCGGGTTGGGCGGGTAACGGCAGCATCCAGTCCATGAAATATCGGCGCGCAGAAATCCGCCACTCCCCATCCCGCTTTTCAAATTCATCTAGATAGCGGCCGCCAAACAGATTGCCCTTCATCGTCCCGTCATTGTCGTTGAGACCCGTCGCCAGACCATAGCATTCGCCGCTGGCATGGCTGTCGTCGTGCAGCACGATCTGCAAGCTGTTCAGCATATGCCAGCGCCGTTTGGAAGCGCGTTCGATGTCCATGACAAAGGGGACGAAGTCAGCGGCTTTCCCTTTGAAAAAGCCATAGTCAATCTCTGCATCGGGCCAATAACAGAGCGCCTGCCCTTCATCGTCCAGCCAATCGAGGGTGCGTGAATAACGGCACATAAGTTCATGGATTTCCTGCTTGTCGAGCAGGGCCTGCAGCGCTTTTTCCATCGTCACTGCCTCCCCGTCCACCAAGCGGGAATGCCAATAGGAAAGCGTTCCTGTGCGGTTCGCATATCATCGCCGTGCGCCTCGTTTAGCGCAGGATCGTCGGTGCGCGGCAAATCGCCGCCTGCTCCCTGCACCGGATCGACATATTCGAGGCGAATGTCCGCCAGCACATCGGCGAAATCATGCCCTTCATGATGGTCCGACATCTGGTGCCGATAAAAAGCCCATTTGTCGTCGAACGACAGCAGGCAATAATATTGGCATTCCTCCTGCCCCTTCCAATATTCGTAGCGGCGAACACCGGTTTCGGTGGCGAAGGTTTGGCTGACCATATCGGCCATGATCGCCTCCCATTTGTCCAGCTTGTCGGGTTTAATGGTGATATGTGCCAGCAAGGTGGTCATTGCACTCTCCTATCGCGGGGTGATTTTCAGGTTCAATCGGTTGGTGCCCAGCATAATGCCGGGCTGATGCAAAAAGTCGTTGTCCGGGCCGTATTGGATATCGTCCAACCGGTCGAGCAAGCGGTTCCAGGCAATGGTCTGCTCCAGCCGCGACAAGCCGGCACCGGGACAGACGCGTGGTCCGGCGGAAAAGGCAAGATGACGCGTGACGGCTTTGCGATCTAGTTTGAGCTCCTTGGGATCGCCAAACTCCGCCGGGTCAATATTCGCCGCCCCCCATCGCAAATGCAGCGATGAGCCAGCAGGAACGGGAACCCCCTGAAACACCTCGTCCTGCGAGGTGATCCGCGTCGACAGGCCCTGTGTCGGCGAGCGAAGCCGCATCCCCTCCTCGATAAAGGTCCGGATCAGACTGCGGTCGGCTTGAAGTTTTTTGAACAGCCCGGGCCGCTGGCATACCAGCTGCGCCTGCTCACAAATCGCATACTGCGTGGTCTCTAGCCCGCCGATCAGCATGGCATAGACTATGCCGTTGATCTCCTCGTCGGTCAGTTTGCGGTCGAGCGCCTGATAATGGACCTGGGTCAGAAAGCTGACCATATCGTCCAGTGGCTCGGCGCGCTTCTCCCGCGTCTTCGCCCGGACATAGTCGGAAAACCCAGCTAACAGCGCAAATTTTTCCCGGGTTTGTTCAGGGGTCAACTTGTTGTTGTGACCGCAGCCATGGACATAGGACATGACCTGCGCATTGCCCCAGCTTTCCAGTCTGCCAATATCCTCCATTGGGAAACCCAAGACCGACGCCATCGTGCGTTGCGGCAGGGGGCGGGCGAACTGGCTGACGAAATCGACCTCATTGTCGCCAATCCACTGATCGATCAGAGTATCGACATGACCGGTCACCATTTCGGCATGCCGCGATGCTCCGGGACCAACCCAAGGATCGGTCAATTCCTGCCGATGCGCGCGCCACAATTCCGGCGTGGGGCGCAGTGAGCAGATCGAGATGATCATTGCGTCCAGATCGGGCATTTCCTGCGGCAATTTACCGGTTGCCGCGATTTGGTCAACGAGCAGAGAGAGAGTCGGCGGAAACCGCCCCCAATCCTTTACAATGCGGGAAATGTCCTCATATTTGGTGAGAACAAAGGCGTCCTTGTCCGGGGTCAGCCCTTCCCCTTTGAGACACAGAACCGGCGCTTCGGCGTGCAGGATGTCATACGCCTCGTACCAATGCTCCGCCGCTCCGGGAGCGAACAGATCGACATCATCCAGTGACGCCGGACAGGCCATGACGCTCAGCTCATGATTGGGAGTCTTGTCCAATGCCCCTCCTTTATCGCACCGCTCAAAATCGTCAGTGTTCTGCGACGAAATAAATCCTATCCTGCCCCTAAACACCATAATCAGATTGGAGAGGGCCGCATGGCACGGATTGCAAAATTACCGATAGAAAATTGGGATCCCCGCATGCGCGATGCGGTGCAGCCTGACCGGCTAACCGACCTCGAACAAGGCCTGACCCGTTATTTCGCGCATTGTCCGGAACAGGCTTTGGGACTGATGCAGTTTGGCGGCGCTTTGAAGCGCGGACGGCAATTGCCCGAACGCCTGGTAGAACTGATGCGGCTGCGCATCGCCTTTTTCAACCAGTGCCGCAGCTGTATGGCAATCCGCTATACCGACGCGGTCAATGACGGTGTCGATGAAGGCGCGGTTTGTTCGCTGGAAAAGCCGCAAGAGGCGACCAATTTGAGCGACGCCGAGAAATCGGCGATCCGATACGGCGAGTTGATGGCGACCGATCACTTGGCCATCACCGACGCCACATACGACGACCTGCGCCAGTATTTTTCGGAAGCCGAAATCGTTGAACTGGGCATGACGGCAGCGTTTTTTGTTGGTTTTGGGCGGCTGGCCGCGACCTATAAAATGGTCGAGGAATTGCCCGAAGCGTTTCAGACGGCCGACACCATCGCCCCATGGGGTGAAGAGAAAATCCAGGTTCGGTAGTACCAGATGAAAGTAGGATCGCTTGCAATCCGTTCGTGTCGAGCGAAGTCGAGACACCACGCCGCAGAGCATAACTTCAGGGCATCTCGACTTCGCTCGATGCGAACGGAGAAACATAGTCGCACCACTCTCTATGGAGATATTTATGGCCAACAAAGCCGATCTGGATGTCAATTTGTTCGACGTCGAAACCCAGCAATGCCCCTATCCAGCCTATCAAAAACTGCGCGACGAAGCCCCGGTGTATAAGCAGCCGGGGACCGAAATCTACGTCATTACCCGCTATGATGACGTGCGCCGCGTTCTGCTGGATCCTGACAGTTTCCCGAGTAGCGCAGGCAACACCCCCTATCGCGCGAATACCAACAACATCGATAGAGCGAAAAAGGTGGCGGAGCGGTTCGCGCAAAATGGCTGGAACCCCGCGCCGACGCTGGCGGGCCGCGATGATCCCAATCACAAGCAAATGCGGGCGATGTTCAACGAAGCCTTTAAGCCCAGCCGGATCAAAGAGATAGACCCCAAGGTTGAGCATTTGGCCTATGAGCTGATCGATGCTTTCATCGGTGATGGTCAATGCGAATGGGTCAGCCAATTTTCCATCCCCCTGCCCCTCTATATTATCGGCGAGCAAATGGGGGCGAAACGCGAGGATATGTGGAAAATCAAGCGTTGGACCGATGCGTTTTTCCACCGCATTTCGATGATGCTGCCCGAAGATCGCGAGTTTGAAATGGTCGACCGGGAGATTGAGGCGCAGCATTATTTTCAGGCGATTTTTGAACGGCTGCGCGCCAATCCCGACGATTCGCTGATCAGCGTGCTGGTCAATACCGTGATCGAGGGATGGGGCCGACCGCTCAATGACAATGAACTGCATGCGGAAATGATGGCCGATACGTTTGTCGGCGGCAGCGAGACAACGACCAATGCGCTCACTGCGGGCATGAAATTGCTGATTGAAAATAAGCCGGTTTGGGAGCAGCTAAAAAGCGATCCGGAAAAATATATGAAGACCTTTGTCGAGGAGGTTGTGCGGCTCGAATCGCCAGTGCAAAGCCTGATGCGCTTTTGTGCGAAGGACAGCGATTTTGACGGTCTAACAATTCCGGCGGGAGCGTTGGTCAACGTCCGTTATGCCGCCGCCAATCGCGATGAACGGATGTTTGAATGCCCCGACCAGATTGATCTGGAACGCAAAAAGGCGGGCGCGCATATGGGCTTCGGCTCCGGCGTCCACCATTGCCTTGGTGCACCGCTCGCACGGCGCGAGCTGATCTGGGGCTTTACCGCGGTGGTCGACCGGTTTGAGGATATGTGGTTTCTGGAAGGAAAAAACGACTTCACCTTCCACCCGCACTTCCTGCTGCGCAGCCTCAAAGAACTGCACATTGGGTTCACGCCGAAACGGTAACTAAAAAATCCCCTTCAACAGGTCCTTACCCTTGCTGATCGGGTTGGAGCGGAATTTGCCTTCTTCACGGCCGATATAGGTGAAAATGCCATTCAGCGCCTGATCCTTTGCGCTGTTGGTCAAGCCATCTTCGCTAAGATCAAGGCCCGCGAGCCGGGTCAGCGACGAAACTTTGCCTAATCTGCCCAATTGGTCAAATGCTCCGACTTCGCCTAAGGCACTGGCAATCAATGGCCGGATTTTTTCGCCCAATGTTTCGCCCGACGTCCGGCGCAGATAGTCGGTTGCGCCGGTGTCGCCGCCGGTGACAATGCCGATACCATCGCTGAGCGTCATGCCGTCAATAGCGGAACGGAAAATCGGCTTGGCCTCTTTCGCGGCCAAACCAGCCGCATCATTCATGCTCCGCTGCAAGTCGCCAGTCAGCCCGACCTTGTTGGTAAAGCGCAAAATACCAGCCGCTTTTTGCAAAGGGCCGGGAAGTAAAAGGCGGACTGCCTGGTCCTCCCAAAACGCACCGGGCCGCGCCAATTTATCGAGCGCGCCATCGGAAGCCTGTCCCAACGAACCCTTTATACCACCGCTATCGGCGGCGTGGAGCGGAGCAAAAGCGAGAGGGCTAGCCGCGACACCAGCCCCCAATAGCAAAAGGTGCATGAATTGGCGGCGATCGCTCTGTTGTGCATCTTGCATGACATCATCTCCCAAAATCATTCCGGTATTATGGGTTTTTGTATATCAGCTTTAACCCGCCTGCGGGGACGGAAAATGGCCTGAGCGAGTAAACATAGGTAAATTTATCCGAGGCAATTGGGCGGGGCTTAAGCCGATGGAAACCATTCGATGGTATTGCCAATCGTTATTTGGATGGGATCGAACAGGCGAATGAGACGGTGAGAAAATTTATCCTGTCCGGCTATGTGATCCTGCTCCATGTTGCGCTTGCCGCTGCACTGCTTCGGCCCGATCTGGTAATGGCACAGCATTGGCGTCTGGGCCTTCCCGACCGGCAACAAGCGATTTACGCCGACAGGTTGCAGGTCCATTATGCGGCGCGCGATCGCGCTCTGGCAAACCCCCGGGTCGCCTTTATCGGCGACAGCCATGTGCAGTTTATGGACACCAATCTGCTGAAAGCAGGTGTAATCGGTTATGGCATTGGCGGTGATCGGTTGCGCCAGATTCCTGACCGAATGGCGCGCTATCCGGCCCTGCAGAACACCGACACCATTGTCCTTTGGGCGGGATATAATGATCTGAAAGCCGCGGATGGCGATGCCGCAATTACCGCGTTTCGTGCGGTGCGGGCTGGCCTCGCCTCAGCACAGTCTCTTGTCGTGATTGCCGTTCCGCCCGCTGCTCCCGATTACGCCGAGAAAATTGCCGAATTCAATATGCGGCTGGCCAAAGAATGCTCGGACAAGTGCCGGTATCTCGATGTGCATGGCGCCTTGTCCGATGCACGGGGAGCCCTGCATGCCTCCTTTGATTCGGGCGATGGTTTGCATCTGAATGCGCAGGGTTATGCTCTAGTCGCAGATGCGATCAACATGGTTTTAGCGCCGGAGACAACCACATGAGCCAGCCTCCCGCCAACCGCCTTGAATCGCTCGATATCGTTCGGGGCATAGCCGCGCTGATCGTCGTGCTGTTCCACTACAGCAGCAAGTTTCCGGACTTTTACCCCGCCGCCGCGTCCATGCCCTTTGCAATGCCGCTGGGCTTTTACGGGGTGCATCTGTTTTTCATGGTGTCGGGCTTTGTGATTTTGATGAGCCTGATGCACCAAAAAGGGGGGGGCAATGGCGACGGCTTTATCCGCTCGCGCTTTATCCGCTTGTTTCCGCTCTTCTGGGCCGGGGTCCTGCTATCAAGTCTGGTTCTGACTTTCGACAGTATCATCCCCGACGATGTTGATTGGCAGACCGTGGCGGTCAACATGACGATGCTGGAAGACTATGTCAAAGTCCCCGCCATCGACGGCGTGTACTGGAGCCTGTCGTTTGAGCTTGGCTTTTACGCATTCATGTTTGCGATTTTCCGGCTACGGCTGGCGCGTTGGGTCGAATGGGTACCCTATTATATGATAGCCGGTTCAATCCTGTTTTATCTGGTCCCCGCCTGGGTGCCGCATCCGCTGCATTACCTGTTGATGATCAATGCCTATGCGCATTTTTTTGGCGCAGGCATGGCCTTTTACCTGATCTACCGGCACGGTCCGACGATCGCTCGGGTGGTCCCCATAATGGTCGTTCCGCTGGTCCAGTATCTCTATGACGGTGCCGTTGGGTTGATGGTTTGCACCGCGCTGATCGCCGTCATGGGCCTTGCGATTGGCTGGAAAGCGAGTTTTGCCGAACGCTCCGTGGGTCATATCGCGGCACGCGCCATGATCCGTTTGGGCGGATGGTCCTATGCACTGTACCTGACCCACCAGATGATCGGTTATGTGCTTATGGCGCGGTTGCAGCTTTGGGGCTGTCCGGCGCTATTGTCCGCCGTGATCACGCTGGCCTTGGCGATTGCGTTGGCAGGTGTGCTGACCCATTTTGTCGAACGGCCCGCCGCACGATGGCTCAAGCAGCATCTGCCCGAAACCATCGGCGGGAAGGTCAGCCCTGTTAAGGTCTGACGCTATTTCTTATCCGAAAAGACAATGCTACCCTTGCTGGCATTATCACCATCGGCTTCGACGGTTAGGGTAAAGGGCTCATCCTCATCGGTAGTGCCGCGCAATCCCGTGTCGTCACGGGCCAGGGTGAAGGCCTTTTCCTTCATCTTGCCCTCGTAATAGTCGAGCACAGCCGCGGTCGCCGCCGGGGATTTGAAGCCAATGGTCACCGTGTCGCCTTCGGGCTTGTCGGCCTCTATATTGAGGTTGGTGATCTTGGTACCGGGATAAAGCGCCACATCGTTGATCTGGAAGTCGTCGCTGTCCATCTTAAACTCTGGCACATCGACGGACATCGCAAAGCCTTCTGCGTTGATAGAGAATTTGCCCTTCTCTCCCGTCTCGGCGTCACCGATTTCTATCTTTGTTCCGCCATCGCTCTCGCCTTTCTCGTCCGACCCGAACGAACAAGCGGATAGGCCGAGCACCAAGGGTGCCAGCAGAAAAAGATGTTTTTGCAATGTCATGTCCCGATCTCCTTACTGTATTATCACACCAATACAGTAAGGCGCAACATCCGTCAACCCGCTTCGATGGTGGCCCCGGGCAGCGAAGCGTTGATGATCCCGCCATCGACGATCAAGGTCGTACCGATAACGTAATCGCCAGCGCGGCTAGCCAAAAACACCGCTGCTCCCGCCATATCGTCATAATCGCCGATCCGTTTGGCCGGAATACCGACCGCCACCGCATCGCCATGATCGCGAGCCGCCTTGTTCATGTCGGAGGCAAAGGCCCCCGGCGCGATGCCGGTCATGATGATATTTTCCTGCACCAAGGTCGCGGCCATTTTCTTGGTCAATTGGATGACCGCCGCCTTGCTCGCCTGATAGCTATAGGTTTCCCAGGGATTGACCCGGATACCGTCGATGGAGGCAATGTTGATCACTTTGGCGGGCCGCTCAAAACTGGCGGCGGCTTTCAGCAGGCCATGGAGTTTCTGGGTCAGGAAGAACACGCCTTTGACATTGGTGTCCATAACCTTGTCCCAGCCGCCTTCGGGAAATTCCAGGTAATCCGCGCCCCAAGCGACCCCGGCGTTGTTGACCAGAATGTCGAGCTTGCTTTCCCGCGCCGCGATTTCAGCCGCCAGCGCCTCGCAGCCCTCGACGGTGCTGACATCGCCCTGAATATAAATACAATTGGGGCCGAGTTCGGCCTCCGCCGCCTCACCCTGATGCGCCTTGCGCCCGGAGATATAGACCTTGGCGCCTTGTTCCAGATAGCCTTTGGTGATGATCTTGCCGATGCCGCGCGCGCCGCCGGTGACCAAGGCCACGCGGCCTTCGAGCGAAAAAAGTTGCTTCATGTCCATGTTT
>JBGSLY010000291.1:0-2534 GCA_041740435.1 Parasphingorhabdus sp. | reverse complement strand
TTTCGGCACCACCTTCTTTGACGCAGCGGGCGGCGGCGATCCGGTGCTGTATCAGCATCTGTTCTGGTTCTTTGGCCACCCCGAAGTCTATATCATGATCCTGCCCGGCTTTGGCATTGTCAGCCAGATTGTCTCGACCTTCAGCCGCAAGCCGATCTTCGGTTATCTCGGCATGGCCTATGCCATGGTTGCGATTGGTGTGGTCGGGTTTGTCGTCTGGGCGCACCACATGTATACCGTGGGCCTGAGCGTGAATATGAAGATGTACTTCACCGCCGCGACGATGGTGATTGCGGTTCCCACCGGCATCAAGATTTTCAGCTGGATTGCCACCATGTGGGGCGGGTCGATGACCTTCAAAACTCCGATGCTCTGGGCTCTGGGCTTCATCTTCATGTTCACCGTTGGCGGTGTGACCGGGGTGGTGCTGGCCAATGGCGGCATCGACGATGCGCTGCACGACACGTATTATGTGGTCGCGCATTTCCACTATGTGCTGTCGCTGGGTGCGGTGTTCTCGCTGTTTGCCGGTTTCTATTATTGGTTCGCCAAGATGTGGGGCCGTCATTATAACGAGTTTCTTGGCCAATTGCACTTCTGGGTGTTCTTCATCGGCGTGAACGTCATGTTCTTCCCACAGCATTTTCTGGGGCAACAGGGCATGCCGCGTCGCTATCCCGATTATGCCGACGCTTATGCTTATTGGAATTACATTTCCTCGATCGGCTATGCGATCATGGCAGCGGGCATGGTGATATTCTTCATCAATATCATCTGGTCGCTGGCCGCTGGTCGCCGTGCAGAAGGCAATTATTGGGGTGAAGTGGCAACGACGCTGGAATGGACCCTGTCCAGCCCGCCTCCGTTCCATCAGTTCGAAACCCTGCCTCAGATCAAGTGATCGGGTAAGCTGCGCTCACTAGGGAGATCGTCGATGACCAGTGCTTTGGCACCGCAAATACAGGCCGTGAAAGTGCAGGCTGTTACATGGCAGGATATGTTCGCGCTGACCAAGCCGCGCGTCATGACCCTGGTTGTGTTCACCGCGCTGTGCGGCCTGCTGGCGGCACCGGGTTCGATCCACCCGGTCATCGGCTTCACGGCCATATTGGCGATCACCCTGGGTGCAGGCGCATCGGCGGCGCTTAACCAATATTATGAGGCCGATATCGATGCGGTCATGAAGCGGACACAGGCCCGGCCATTGCCATCCGGACGGATGCAGCCAGAGATAGCGTTGCAATTCGGCCTGTGGCTGGGCGGATTTTCGGTGTTCCTGATGGGGTCATCGGTCAATTGGGTCGCGGCGGGTCTGCTCGCCTTTGCGATTTTCTTCTACGCAGTCATCTACACCATCTGGCTGAAGCGCAGCACACCGCAGAACATTGTGATTGGCGGCGCGGCGGGGGCTTTCCCGCCGATGATTGGCTGGGCCGCCGTGACCGGTGATGTGACCATCATGCCAATTCTATTGTTTGCCATCATCTTCTTCTGGACCCCGCCGCATTTCTGGGCGCTCGCGCTGTTCGTCAACAGCGATTACAGCAAGGCCGGCGTGCCAATGATGCCGGTGGTAGCAGGCCGCCGTTCGACCCGGATACAGGTCGGTGTTTATAGCGTAATTTTAGCCGCTACCGCCATTGCCCCATGGGTTCTCGGCTATGCGGGCATGATTTATGGAGCGGCATCGATTGCACTCAATGCGGTGTTTGTCCTGCTGTCGCTCCGCGTCGCGGTCAGCTCGACCGAGGAACCAGCGGCGATGAAGGCTGAGAAACAGCTGTTCAAATATTCGATTGTCTATCTGTTCGCGCTGTTTGCGGCGCTGATTGTTGACAAGGTGGTGCTGGCATGACCGATCCGGCTATCCCGACCCCAACCACCTTGACGCCGCAGGAACAGGCGGAATATCAGGCGCGGCAAAAATCTCGGGCCAAGGTGATGGCGATCATATTGGTCGGGCTATGTGTGCTGTTTTACGCCATCACCATCGTCAAGATTGGGGTCAACTGATGACCGCCACAACCGCCCCGAATAATCCCGCAAGCCTTGACGCGAAAAATCGCCGGGTTGGATTGTCGGCCCTGTTGCTGGTGCTCGCGATGGTGGGCTTGGGCTATGCCTCGGTCCCGCTGTACCGGTTGTTTTGTCAGGTAACCGGTTTTGGCGGCACGACCCAGCGCGTCGATGCAGCCGTCGCCAATGCGGTTCCCGTGCTCAGCAAAACCATAACCGTCCGCTTTGACTCCAACGTCAATCCGGCTCTGCCATGGAGTTTTCGCCCCGAACACGTAACTGACAAGGTCAGCATCGGCGCGCGGGACATGGCGATCTATATCGCGACCAACAATTCCGACCGCCCCGTGACCGGAACGGCGACGTTTAACGTCACACCGGTGCAAGCGGGCAAATATTTCAACAAGGTGCAATGCTTCTGCTTCACCGAACAGACGCTGAAACCCGGAGAGTCCGTGCGGATGCCGGTGCTCTATTTTGTTGATCCCAAAATCATTGATGATCCGGATGCCAAGGAC
>JBGSLY010000290.1:0-3052 GCA_041740435.1 Parasphingorhabdus sp. | reverse complement strand
GACATGGTTGATATAGGCGCTGCCATCGGCCCATTGATAAGCGCGGGGCAGGGGGGACAGAGCCTCTCGCTCATGAAAACGCTCGCATGGGACCGCGAGATGTTCGACATCGATTGCCAGCGCAGCGAGGCGCGGCGCGGTGTTGGCCCAGTCGTCCAAGGCTGCTTGCAGGGTCGGTGCGATATTGTCGGCGGCGCAGTATCGCGTGAGGTCGCGTGATACGACGACCAGATGCCCGTCGCGGCTGCCGTTGTTGAGCGAGGCAAGTTTCATGCGCGATCCCCTCCTGTATTCCCGCGAAGGCGGGAATCTTGTTGCCGATCTATAGGCTGATCGTTGTGCGGCTAGATTCCCGCCTTCGCGGGAATACACAAGCGCTAATATTCCTCGCGTGCCCGCGCGTGCAGCCAAGCGGCGTGCTGCGGGGCCTTTTTGGTCTCGCTCCATTCCTCCAGCATCGGCACGGCAACCCGGCGAAGTTCGGCATAGTCCTCTGCCGATCCGGTATCACAGGCGAGTTCTAAGCGGTGGCCATTGGGGTCGAAGAAATAGATCGACTTGAAAATCCCGTGATTGGTCGGTCCCAACACCTCGACGCCCTCGCTCTCGATATGCGCCTTGGCGGCCAGAAGCGCGTCCAGACTGCCGACCTTGAACGCGATATGCTGCACCCAGGCGGGGGTATTGGGGTCGCGGCCCATGTTGGGTTGCTCGGGAAGCTCAAAAAAAGCCAGTACATTGCCGCCGCCTGCATCCAAAAAGATGTGCATATAGGGGTCATGTTCGCCGGTCGACGGCACTTCGTTTTCGGCAAAGGCGAGCTGGAATTCCATGCCTAGCGTGCGCGCATAAAATTCCGCCGTCTGCTTGGCATCGCGGCAGCGATAGGCGACATGGTGGATTCCGTTGGTGAGCGCAGGCTTTGTCATCACACGGTCTCCGGTGCCTTGAGCACGCCGCGTGCCACTTGATCGCGCTCGATGCTCTCAAACAGCGCCTTGAAATTGCCTTCGCCAAAGCCGTCGTCGCCTTTGCGCTGGATGAACTCAAAAAACACCGGGCCAACCCGGGGTTCGGCAAAAATTTGCAGCAGCAGGCGCGGGGTGCCGCCTTTGGTGCTGCCGTCGAGCAGGATGCCGCGCATCTGCAACGCATCGACATTTTCGCCGTGTCCGGGGAGCCGCTCATCCAGCATGCTATAATAGGTGGCGGGCGGAGCGGTCATAAACGGCACGCCCAGTGCTTTCAAACGGTCCCAACAGGCAGTGAGATCATCGCAGATCAGTGCGATATGCTGAATGCCTTCGCCATTAAAGGCGCGCAGGAATTCCTCAATCTGCCCCTTGCCGCCCTCGCCCTCTTCGTTGAGCGGTATGCGAATCTTGCCATCGGGCGCGGTTAGCGCTTTGGAGGTCAGGCCGGTATATTCGCCCTTGATGTCGAAAAACCGGATTTCGCGGAAATTGAACAAAGTCTCGTAATAATCCGCCCAATATTTCATCCGCCCGCCATAAACATTGTGCGTCAGGTGGTCGATCAGCTGGAACCCCGCCCCCACAGGATGCCGGTCCACGCCGGGCAAATACTCAAAATCAATGTCATAGATCGACAGCGCATCACCGTAGCGGTCGACCAGATAAAGGATCGCTCCGCCAATTCCCCGAATCGCCGGAATGTGCAGCTCCATCGGTCCGGTCTGCACCGCCACTGGCTCTGCGCCTTTGGACAGCAAATGCGCATAGGCGGCGCGGGCATCCCGAACCCGGAACGCCATGCCGCAAGCCGATGGGCCGTGTTCGCGGGCAAAATACCAAGCGGCGGACCGCGGCTCGTAATTGGCAATCAGGTTAATCTCCCCCTGCCGCCAAAAGTGTACGTCTTTGGAACGGTGCTGCGCGATTCGGGTAAAGCCCATCGATTCGAATACGGGTTCGAGCAGCCCCTTTTCCGGCGCGCAAAATTCTACGAATTCAAAGCCGTCTAGGCCAACGGGATTTTCGAACAGGTCGGGCATGGGCTAGCTCCAATATGGTTGCAAATGAAACTATATCGCTATTCGTCCGCCATGACAAGAGATTTGCTTACGCGTCCGGCTGTTCGCCGGGCACCGTGTCCTCAATCGATTCGTCATGTCCGCTGCCGCTGGAGAGGAAAACCAGTCCCATCAGCGCGGCGGCCAGCATCATTGACAGCATCACGCCGCCCGCTGTCGCGATATAAAAATGGATCGAGACCAGCCCGTTTTGCCAATAGAAAATGCCCAGAATGATGCCAACGCATGCCATCGTGATCCCAAACATGAATCGCATCAGCCGCCAATACCGGCTCCACGCAAAACGGGCATAGTCGGGATCATCAAGCGGTGAAAGCGAGGGCATGGTCTATCCTTTTTGCCGAAACGTCTGGAACACAGCCTGTGAACCCAAATACACCCGTTCGCAAGCGAAGGGTGCGCTTTTGCGGTGCGCTTATGCTATACTCAACGCGAGTCGAGTGGCGTGGAGAGGAAAGGGAAGAGAGATGACCATTAGGGCAATTGTCCAAGATCGGGATGGACCGATCATAAGCTGTAATGCCGATATGTCGGTGACCGATGCCGTCAGCCTGCTGGCGGAAAAGCGGATTGGTGCGCTGCCCGTTCTGGACGGCGATACAGTCGTTGGTATTTTTTCAGAGCGTGATGCGCTTTATTGCCTGCACCGGAGCGGCGCTGCCATGCTCGAAGCGCGGGTGCGCGATGTGATGACCGCCGATGTGATTGCCGTTGACCGGGACAAAAGCGTTATCGGCGCGCTGTCGTTGATGACCAAGCGGCGGATACGGCATCTTCCCGTAGTGGAAAATGGGAAGCTGGTGGCATTCGTCTCGATTGGTGATCTGGTCAAATACCGTATCGACAAAATCGAATCAGAGGCCAATGCGCTGCGCGACTATATCTCTATGGCTTGATGCCTAAGGCTTAAGTTTCGGCGAGCTGTCGCCGGACGAGCAGGGCATAGACTTCTTTGACCGTCGCGGGGGAGAGTACCCAGAGCATCGCGATATAGGCGCC
>JBGSLY010000289.1:0-7109 GCA_041740435.1 Parasphingorhabdus sp. | reverse complement strand
GCAAAGCGGATTTTCCACTGGGCGAAATTTGGAAAGGATACAAAAGCCTGCGTGCCGATCCGCAGCAGATGGTCGAGCACCAGATCAGGACGTCGGGTCGTTTGTAGCGTCTGACTGAGGATCGCATAATCAAAACTGCCGTCGGGATATTCGCTGAGGTCAACATCGGCGTCGCCCTGTACCACCGATAACCCGCGCGCAACCGCCGCAGAGACATTGGCCGCATCAATCTCCAGCCCGCGCGCGTCGACGTTTTTCGTATCGCGCAGCGCCGCCATCAACGCGCCGTCGCCGCAGCCGATATCGAGCACGCGGCTGCCCGGTGCAATCGTCTGGGCGATGATCGCAAGATCGGGGCGGAGCGCGGTCATATCCGTTTGCCTCGAGCGAAGTCGAGAGGCCCATTGGTTGAGATCTGCATTTCGGTGTCTCGACTTCGCTCGACACGAACGGATAGTTCAGCGCAGTCAAACATCACCCCTCTCCCGCCCGCAAGAACCCGTCCACGATCCGGTTCATTTCCGGCGCATCGATCAGAAACGCATCATGACCAAAGGGCGAGGACAGCTCGACAAAACTCGCAGCCGCGCCCGCCGCATTGAGGGCGTGGACGATCCGCCGCGATTCTGCGGTCGGATATAGCCAGTCGCTGTCAAAACTGATCAGGCAGAAACGGGTCCGCGACCCCTGAAACGCGCGTGCCAAGACACCGCCATGCGGCTCGGCAAGATCGAAATAATCCATCGCCCGGGTGATATAGAGATAGCTGTTGGCGTCGAACCGCTCGACAAAGCTGATCCCCTGGTGCCGCAAATAGCTTTCGACCTGAAAATCGGCGTCAAAGCCAAAACTTTTGCTGTCGCGGTCCTGCAAATTACGGCCGAATTTCTCGGTCAGCCCTTGCTCTGACATATAGGTGATATGCGCCGCCATCCGCGCCACCGCTAGCCCTTTGGCGGGGAGTGTATGGCCGTAATAGCCTCCCTCCTGCCAATTGGGGTCGGCCATGATCGCCTGCCTGCCCACTTCGTGGAAGGCGATATTCTGCGCCGAATGGCGGGCGGTGGAGGCTATCACAATCGCGCTGCGTACCCGGTCGGGGAACAGTGCGGCCCAACTGAGCGCCTGCATCCCCCCCATCGAGCCGCCAATGACACAGGCCAGCGTCTCAATCCCCAGATGATCGAGCAAAATCGCCTGCGCCCGCACCATATCGCCGATCGTGATCACCGGAAAATTCATTGCAAACGGCGCGTCGGTGGCCGGATCGATGCTGGCAGGACCGGACGAGCCCAGACAGCTGCCCAGCACGTTGATGCAGATGACACAGAAACGTTCGGTGTCGATGGGCTTGCCCGGCCCGACCATATTGACCCACCAGCCGGGCTTTCCGGTCAGCGGATGGCGGCTCGCCACATATTGGTCCATGGTCAGTGCATGGCAGATCAGCACCGCGTTGGATTTGTCGGCATTGAGTGTGCCATAGCTTTCATAAGCCAGTTCGACCGGCGCAAGTTCCCCCCCGCTGTCGAGCGGCACCGGCCCCAACAGCCGCACGGTCTTATTCAGCCCAAATCGCGCATCACCATTCATAGCGATGGCCATATCAGCGAGGCCCGAGGAAACAATAGCTTAGAGTGGTATTCGACCAATTACGATCCGATCGGCCGTCCCCTCCACGTGTCCCGTTTTGGGATATGACCCGAATCGACACAGCGAGTAAAGACAATTTACTTGAGCAGGACCTGTGGGTTCTTATTCCCTCTTTTGACGAGTTAAACTGAACGATGAGTATGTAAATAGTATGAAAAACTTCGGTATCGCAGCAACCTTGGCGGTTATTTTTCTTTCTCCTTCGACGGCGAGCGCCGCACCGATTTTGGCAACCGAGCTTGATTCAAACTTTGCCCGGTTTACCTTTAGCGGGGAAGTCGCCATTGATCGTCCGGAACAATTGTCACTGCGCAATCCGGATGGCAGCACGACGTCCATTTCCGGCAGCGATGTCCCTGCCTATCGTTACAATGTCGGCGATAGCCTGCAAACCAGCTTCACCTTCGCCACCCAGCAGAGCCAGTTACAAAATGCCTCCTGCGGCGGCCGCTTCACTTTCAAATTTGCAGCGCAAGGCCTGGGGGCGTGCGACCTTGAACTGGGGCAAGCCACGACACCGTTTGGAAATGTCGGACTTGGCGGAACTGGCGGCGATGCGCAGCCAACCGTCACGGGGCTCGATGTACTCTACGATGCAGCAAACGGCACTTTTGCGCTGGATATGCCCACCGGCAGCTACTCCATGCGCTATGTTGGCGTGAACCCCTATTATTACGACAGCCAGACCGGAACCCTGTCGGGACCAAATGCGAATAGGTGCGTCGATACTTTCAATTGTCCAAATTCGATTTTCAGCGGGACGACAAACGCGATTTCCTTCGGAAATATACCGATTGCCGGAGACTTTGGGCAGAACGCTGGCGGATTTGCGGTCGGCTATAATGCCGGAAGCGCGAGCGTTTTTAGCCTGATCGGCGACTTTTTTGGCGGTGGGTCATCAGGTGGTGGTCCGGTGGAGGTTCCCGAACCACCGATGGTGGCAATGTTGGCTGCTGCTTTTGCCGCGTTGGTCGCGAGACGCCGCCAGATCAAAATCTGATTGGTTGATTGCATCTTTGGGCAAGGCTATGGCACCCGCCATGACCCAGATGCCCGCGCCCAAGCCCTATATCGCCGCCATTACCGCCTATAAACCCGGTAAGGCCAAGGCCGATGACGGGCGCACGCTCATCAAGCTGTCGGCCAATGAGAACCCATTGGGGTGCAGCCCCGCCGCGAGCGCGGCCTTGTCGGGGCAGGACAAGACGCTGGCCCGCTATCCCGACCCCGCCAGCACCGCGCTGCGCGCCGCGATTGGCGAGCGGTTTGCGCTGGAGCCGGAGCAGATCGTCTGCGGCACCGGGTCGGACGAGCTGCTCAACCTGATCGCCATGGGCTATGCCGGGATCGGCGATGCGATCATCCACGTCAAATACGGCTTTGCGGTCTATGAAATCGCCACCCGCAAGGTGGGGGCGGAGGTCATCATTGCCCCCGACGCCGATTATGGCACCGACGTTGACGCGCTGCTGGCTATGGTGACGCCCAACACACGGCTGGTGTTTATCGCCAATCCGAACAACCCGACCGGCACCATGATGTCCGATGACGAGGTGGCGCGGCTGCACGCAGGGTTACCATCGGATACCATATTGGTGCTGGATCAGGCCTATGGTGAGTATCGCGACGATGATGGTCCAGCGGCGTTCGACCTAGCGCGAAAGCACGATAATGTGCTGATTACGCGCACATTCTCCAAGATCTACGGGCTGGCGGCGGAGCGGATTGGCTGGGCCTATGGCCGCCCGCATTTGATCGATACCCTCAACCGCATCCGCGGACCGTTTAATGTCACCACCGCGGGGCAAGCCGCTGCGATTGCTGCGCTCGCCGACCAGGATTTTGTGAGTCAAAGCCGGGCGCACAATATCCAGTGGCGGGAATGGTTGCAGGGCGAGATCGCGGCCCTGTCCAACCATGGCCTTCGGGTCGTCCCGTCGGCGGGCAATTTCCTGCTGATCCTGTTTGAAGGAACGGTCAGTGCGGAAGAAGCCAATAGCCGCTTGATGCAGGCAGGCTATGTCGTCCGCTGGCTGCCCGGACAAGGATTGGCCCACGGCCTGCGGATCACCATCGGGACCGAGGCGGAAAATCGCGGCTTGATGCAGGCGCTGCGCGATATTGTTGCGGGTACTGGCTGATGCCGCCCTTTGCCCGGATCACCATCATCGGATTGGGCCTGATAGGTTCATCCATCGTGCGCGGTGTGCGGCATCATATGCCTGGCGCGGCGCTGACCGGATTTGACGCCGACCCGGCTGTCCGCGAACGGGTGCGCGACCTTGAGTTGTGCGACGACGTGCCCGATACGGTGGGAGCTGCCGTCATCGACAGCGATCTGGTGATATTATGCGTGCCCGTCGGGGCGATGGGCGCGGTCGCGGCGGATTTTGCCGACGACTTGCCAGCGGACGCGATTGTCAGCGATGTGGGCTCTTCCAAAGCGTCTGTACTAAACGCCCTCACCGCTGCACTGCCCGGCGCGACCATCATCCCCGCGCACCCGGTGGCCGGAACGGAGCGCAGCGGCCCCGATGCAGGCTTTGCCAGCCTGTTCCACGACCGTTGGTGCATCCTCACCCCGCCTGAACAGGCAGACCAGAATGCCGTCAATCGGTTGCAAGCATTTTGGGAAGCATTGGGCAGCAATGTCGAAATCATGGACGCCGCGCACCACGATCTGGTGCTGGCCGTGACCAGCCATTTGCCGCATCTGATTGCCTATACTATCGTCGGCACAGCCTCTGATCTGGAGGCCGTAACGCGGTCCGAAGTTATCAAATATTCCGCCGGCGGCTTTCGCGACTTTACCCGAATAGCCGCGTCAGACCCGGTCATGTGGCGCGATGTGTTCCTGTCTAACAAGGACGCAGTGCTGGAAATGCTGCAACGCTTTTCCGAAGACCTGACTGCGCTGCAACGCGCTATCCGCTGGGACAAGGGCGATGAGCTGTTCGAACTTTTCTCCAAAACCCGCGCCATTCGCCGCAGCATCATCGAACAGGGACAGGATGATCCTGCCCCTGATTTCGGGCGGATGCATGACTAGGGAGTATTCAGCGCGTTGATCGCCGCATGGACCCTAGCCTCTACTTCATCCCGAGGAAGCCCGGGGGGGATTTCATCTTGAATTTCATAGGTGATGACGCCGCTGCTCTGCACAAAGGTATCCCTTGGCGAAACGCGTCCGCTGTCCAGCGCCACCGGAACTATCGGCAGGCAAAAAACCTTGTAAATACCCGCAAACCCGGCCTGTAACGGCGGGCGCTCGCCATGGTGGGCACGGCTGCCTTCGGCGAAAATCACGATGGGCCGGTTCTGCGTCAGCGCGACTTTTGCCTGTACGATCATCGCCCGCATCGCCGCCGCGCCGCCATTACGGTCGATGCTGATCAACCCCTGGCGCCGCGCAACCCATCCCCATAGGGGGATGCGGAGCAGTTCCTGTTTGGCGATCACAATCGGCTGGTCAAAGATGCGCAACGTGTCAATGGTTTCGAACATGCTTTCATGCTTGAAAACATAAAGGACAGACTCGTTGCGGAACTTCCCCTTGATCTCCACCCGGATGCCCAGAATGAGGCGCGCACAAAGATAGTGATACCGGCTCCACACCTGCGCCATCAATATGCTGCCCCGTCGCGAGAACACCGCAACGATAAACGACGCGATGATGATCGGCGTCGATCCGCCATAGAATATCGGGATAAAAATCAGGGACCGCAGCGTCGCCAGCATGCTCAGACCCCCAGCTGCGCTGCAACCCAGCGGGTGATATATTTGTTATATTCGGTAAACAATGTCATCAATCGGGGCGATGTCTGTACCGCATCGGGGATGATCAGAACATTTTTTGGCAGCGTCTGTTGCAATTCCAGTTCGGCGCGGAACATATGCCAGTCGGAGGTGACCAGCCGGACGCTCTTGTCCTTACGCTCCGCCACCCAGCGCGCGGTTTCCAAGGCATTGGAGCGGGTATCGACCGCCTGCAGCCCCAGATCGATGCAGCAGCCAAACAGGTCGTCGGCATCGGCATATTCCGCAGCCAATTCTTTGGCCTTTACGTTACGGTCTACCCCGGAAATCAGCATTCTTTGCGCCTGCTTATCCCGCAAAACCTGAAGCCCCCGATCAATTCGCTTTGGCCCGCCGGTCAGCACGACGACCGAGTCCGTGACAGTGGTATCGCCGGCGGCCCGCGGGAGGTCCACGGCGAACCAGACGAAGCCCAGCAGCCAGCTGATCAACAAAAGAGAGAGGAAACGCGCAATCATAATATAGCTTTGAGCGCCCCCATAACCGTCAATCGCGCGGTGACAAAGGCAATTATCGTCCCGCCCACCGGAACCAGAGCGATGATAATCCAGCTGAGCGCCGACAAACCCGCCGCCGAGAGCATCCCCGGCTCCAGCGCGGACAGCTGACTACCGATGATGACGATTATCACCACCCCGGCCAACAGTCCGACGATACCCCCCATCAGCGCATCAAGGGCGATCCGGCGCTGAAACAAGCGGGTAATCTGCGCATCGGTGCCGCCGAGCAAATGGACGACATGGATGGTTTCGCGGTGGGTATTCAAGGACGCACGGGCGGTAATCACCACCGCCGCTGCCGTTGATAGGACCAACAACAGCACCAGCGCCGCCGCGATCCATTGGATTGTCCGCACTAGCCGAGTAACCGGCGCGACATAGGACCCGCTTGCCTCCACCCGTGCATTGGGGGCAACCGGTTGCAAGGCTGTGCGCATTTTTGTCAGCAAAGCCGCAGATGCAGGCTCTCGAAGCTCGACATCGATCAATGCGGGCAAGGGAATATCTTCGCCAATGCCTTCGCTGCCCAGCCAAGGGGCCATTAGCGCGGCCATTTCCGCTTCATCGACGGGTTTAACCTCGGCAACGGCGGGAAACCGCTGCAAGGCATTGACGACTGCTGCCGATTGCGCGCGGCGATTGACCGCATCGGCATCGACCACTTGCACCGTCACCTTGCTTTCCAGCTGGCTGGTCAAACCGCGCGCACCTTCGCCCAAAGCCAGTCCCGCCGCCGCCGCCAGAACGGTTAGGAATATCATGATCGCAATGACCCACGGCATCGGGCCCGACAGGCGGCCTTCGGGGATCAGGCGCTTGTCGTGCGCAGGAATAACCAGTTTGCTGAGCACGACTAGATTGCTCCGGGCGGGCGCGGCGGATATTTCAGCGAACCGGTCGGATCGGCCAAATGGCCTTTTTCCAGCCGCATCATCTGCGCCCCCGGCACCCGGCTCAAAAGATGAATATCATGGGTCGCGACGACAATCGTCGTGCCGAGCGTGTTGAGCGCCTCAAACAATTGCAGCAATTTCACTGCCATTTCCGGATCGACGTTGCCGGTCGGTTCGTCCGCGACCAGCATTTCCGGGCGGCCAATGACCGCACGGGCGATGGCAACGCGCTGCTGCTCCCCGCCCG
>JBGSLY010000288.1:0-6416 GCA_041740435.1 Parasphingorhabdus sp. | reverse complement strand
TTCTGATCTGCTATGTCTAAAATGCTTCGAAGCCGCATTCCATCACTGTTGCGGCTGGACCACGATTTCTGATCTGCTATGTCCATCGGTGACGCCGATCACCGCCTCTGACGGTTGCGGCTGGACCACGATTTCTGATCTGCTATGTCAGAAGCGCAAAAGGCTACCGCAGGGACAACGTTGCGGCTGGACCACGATTTCTGATCTGCTATGTCTCAATCGGCCTATCAGGTCTGGCTGGAACAGTTGCGGCTGGACCACGATTTCTGATCTGCTATGTCCTCAAGCGAAAGGCGAACTCGCCAACGTAAGTTGCGGCTGGACCACGATTTCTGATCTGCTATGTCCCGCAACAAGATTCATCAGAAGCAACACTAGTTGCGGCTGGACCACGATTTCTGATCTGCTATGTCGAGGCGATAAAGCTGACCGGCCCGTCAGAAGTTGCGGCTGGACCACGATTTCTGATCTGCTATGTCCCAGACGATTGCCAGTCGGACATCTACTGCGTTGCGGCTGGACCACGATTTCTGATCTGCTATGTCCGATGTGTATTTAAATGGTTGAAATAGAACCAAAAAACATCACATCTGTCGTAGGGGAAATGCCCTGATCGGTCAAAACATGACCAGCTGTTCCGGATTTTTTCGTTGCCGCTCGCGGCTATGGCTGCTGAATCGGACGATGTTTTCATATTGCTTGTCAGTGAAATTCAAGACGTGGATGCTGCCGCGTTCGGGAATGTTGTTTTCGATTCGGCGAAGGTAGGTTTCATAGTGTTCCTTGCCATTGCAAAAGCGGGCATAGATCGAAAACTGGCTCATTTCAAAGCCTTCGTCCAGCAAAAATTCTCGAAATTTGGTCGCTGCCCGCATCTGTTGCTTGGTGCCCACGGGCAGGTCAAACATAACAAATATCCACATAAGGCGGTATCCACTAAGATAGGCCGATGCCATGTTAGCCGGTTGCTGTGCTTGGGGCGGAGGCCGAGCCAAATTCCCTGCCGATGCCAGCCCAAACCAGCGGGTCGGGGGGCGTAAACAAAGCCAGATCGGGTTTGCCAATTTCGAAACTTTTCGTCAGCGAAACGGCTAGTCGCTGAGCGGCAATGGAAACAGGCGATACCGCGCCTGACAAATACAGGTCAGCCCCGATCAGTTGGGCCAGTGGTCTTTTGCTAGCGGGGGTAACGGTGTCGATACCTTCGGCAATCATGCGGCGGACGACCGCGTCAACCAAGGGCCTGAATGGCTCGACCAGGTCATCGGCCAAGGCAAAGCTGTTGACGGCATTTTTGTGGTGAATGCCAATCGAGGGGTGCAAACCCGCACCGATCACCGCACGGGCGACAGTGGCGCGCATGACGGCATAGCCATAGTTCAGTAGCGCGTTTGCACCGTCTGCGTCCCGGTCGCGGCGAAAGTCGGGTCCCAATAGCGCAGGCCAGTAGCGCCGTGCGGCCTGTGCCTCCACGTTATCGGGATCACCAGACCGGACGTGGCGGGCCATAAAATTCAGCGGCTCCGCCTCCATCAGCCCTAGGCTTTTGAGCAGGCTGGCCTGCATCCGGACCTTGGCGATGACAATCTGCTGCCACAGCTGTTTGCGCAGCGATACGCCGGATGCCCATTGCGCGTGAATGCGCCCCGCCTGTGCATGGTGACCCGCGATCGGGGTCATCAGCGCAACAGGGGAATGGTTGGCAGCACATAACACCATGATCGCACCACGCTCTGCCAAGGTGACGACAAGATGGGTCGTCCAAGTTACGCCGTGCGCATGGACGATGAGCGCGTGAATGTCGTCAAGCGCAACGCGGCCCTGTTCCACGCGGTCGAGCGACACAATAAGAAAACCCCGGTGCGCGGAGAGGTGCAGGCCGTCGGTGGCAATATCAACAATCCGGTCCATAAGCCGACTTCCCGATGCATCTCCACTTCGTCAGAACGACGAGCAAGCCTCGCAGACTATGGATAATATCAAGTTAACGTGGTCCGGGATCAAGAACATGGCCTAAAGGGTTGATACGAATTTGGCGGGCCTTGTCCCGCTTCAATCCGCTGGCGGACGTGTTTATATATTTGAACGGATCGTTTCCATCCGCGTCGCGAGCCTTGAGCGCGCCAGCTTCATTGTGCGGGGCCACTACCATAGCACCATTGGCACGAAATTTCACTACGCGCATAATTTCACGCGGACCTCCGCCGCGCTCAATCGCTATCAGATCGTTCTGTCGCAGCGACAAAATTTTCTTAGCTGCCGGATGAGGTCGCATTGCCGCAACGTCTCGCTTATGCGCTTCAAACATTGAAATTATCGAAGAAAACTCCTTTCCTTCCTTATTTTTCCACTTGGTTACCCATTTGCCGTCGGGCAACTGCCAAACATCATATCGCGCATTGGCATCGCCTTTGTATCCTTTATAGGCATTACCTTCCCGATCGAAGATCGGGATAACTTTCAGACCTTCCCGCACTCTAACCCGGCGAATGCCCTTGAACGTCTCATCGCGTTTGGCAAAATTTATTAATGCAGCCTCAAATGACTTGCCCGACAGCCCCTCGGTGGCTCTGTATAGCGCTGCTTGCAACGCACGATCAGGGATCGCGATCTGGCTAGTGATTTCTTCCGGTTTCAGAGAAAGTAGCGGCTTCCGACGAACGACTATCGGCAATCCGCTCACGCTTGCCTCCCCCGTAAACCCATAGGCCGTATCATTGTGCAACCGCGCCGACGTCACGTCGCGGTTCTTCGAAGGCGTTCCATCGCGGCCATGGTCGGCTTTATGGCTGATGACAATGCGTTCAAGGCTGGTTCGAAGGTCGTCGCGAAAGGATGACCAAGGCATTTCCAGCCCGTCAAACAGCTTATCCAGTTCCTGTGACTCTGCGCGGCCCGCTGCCTTGGAAATCATATTGAGCAAACCGCGTGTGGTGATGCCAATCACTGCTGCGTCAATCGCATGATGTCGGTGGTCAAGCCGGTTCTTGGGGGCACTACTGTGCGGATTTTCAACATAGTTATGATCAGGCAACAAGTCATTCAATCCCCACAATCGTCGCAACATCGCGGTCATCCGACCGGGGATGACATAGACACCCGCGCTATCGGGATAGAGGCTGGATAGATAAGTGCGCGTGGATTTCGCCAGATATTGCGTATCGGTCAACTGACGCGCGATAAAGCCGCCGTTGCTCTCGATCCGCTCCATCGCGTCCGGTCCAAACCGCCATTGTTTGGACTTATGCAGCCGAGCAACCTGATCGGCGATGATCGACCAACGATCAGTCTCGCCCCATTTTTCAAAGGGCGTTTTATTCCCTTTTTCTCGATTGCAGGTGCGGTGCGCCATCACCTTATTGCCCGCACCGTCATCGAAACTGCGCGAGTAGGGGATGATATGCTCCATCTCTGCGGTGCCGTTGAACAGCATTTCGATACTGATAACATTTCCACAAAATGGGCAACGTCGATCAAGCGAGTTGCCGGGGTTTAGTTCCTCCCAGATGCGAAGGCGCATCCGATTGCCGCCATTATCAGCCTGTCCGCATTCCGCCAGTTTTGCGCCGCGCGCCATCGCCGCCTTGGTGTTGGCATTGAGATCGCGGTTCATCTCTGCCTTCTGTTTTTCGTTGAGTTTCAATTCGCGGGCGAGTTCCACCACCATTTCATCGGGACAGCCATAGACTTTTATGATTTCGTTGACGAGTTTTCGAAGCTGGTTGAGACCAATATGTACGGTCGGGTTTGTTATTTTCCCCCATCGAATTTCATCGGGATCGTCGCGGTTTTGGGTTCCCGGTGGAATTTCGCGCGACAATATTTCCCCATAATAAGGCAAAGTTTCGAGTATTTCACCTGTACGAAAATCACTGTGCGAACGGTCGATGGCGAGTTTGACGGCTTCATCGTATGTAATCACCGCCTCTTTAAGCTTTTCAAGGATCAAACGGCTGGCAGTCGCACCCAACCGGCCATGCCCATCAGGAAGGCGGATTTTGCCGATTGCATGGGCTTCCTCAGTGGTGACGCCGTGGGTGGTGATTAGCCAGTCATACAGGACTTGCGGATCAGGCTCATTCTCCACCATTTCGATAATGGTTGCCTGCGTACTGGCATCAAAATGCATCCAACGCGGACCAAATGCCTTCTTGTCGCTGAATGATGCGAACACTTCGTCGCCGATCAAGTCGTTGCGGTTCTCGCTGGATTTATTAAAATCCTCACCATCACCTAACTTGATGACCTTGCCGAGTGATTTGAACGACTGCTTCTTTCGCGTTTTGAGCGAGAGGATCAAAGCGTTACGTTCGTCAATCGTCAGGCTCCGGGCCGTCTCGCCCGCTTTCGTGACTTTTAGGTGATTAACCTCTTGATACAATCGCAGTTCCTGAAACAAAGGGTTTGATTTTGGCAGGCGTGTTTCTTGGTTATAGAACGTGCAACCACCAACCTTTGCGGGCTTCAAATCCCGCTGGAAAAATATGATGCGATGGAGACGAGTGCGGACTTCTTCGGTCAACAAAGTGGGAAAAAATTCGGCCTGCTTGATCCACAAGGTTTCAAACTCCGCCTCCAAGTGGCGGCGTTCGGGATAGAAATCATAGCCATCACCTTCGGGCCTCATCCGCACGCGCTTGATTTCATTGTCATGCAAGAACTGGCCGTATGTTCGTCCCTCCATGGCATCATCTAGCGCCTTGGCACCCCCGGCAATCTTGCCGCCCTCATTGGGGTCACGGTCGGTCTTACGGTTCGATTTGAACCCGCGCCGCTGATTGATGTGGAACAGCGCCCTGCCAAATTCATACGGCGACAATTTATCGACTATGCCCATTGCGCGCAAAGGATAGGGGTCAAGCGAGGCAATTCTTTTGGCTTCTGCCCGATCTTCCGGCATCAATCCAACGTCAACAAGCGCGCGCAACAATGCTTTGCGCCGCCCCAAATATCGATCCCTTCTGCGTCGCATCGCACGTGCATTGCGCCGATCCACAGCAAGACTAGCGCCGGTTTTTGCATCGCGGCCATCCGAGAATATTCGGACCCCATGTCCCGGATGGTATCGCCTTCATACAGGCACCAGCCGATACTGTTGGTACCCATGTCGAGTCCGAGTCGGGTTTTCATGTCATATGCTCCTTATGGCTTATCATGTTCATCAAAATTGAGGCACTTGACAACAGGGCATTTCAAGATATTCTAGTGACACAGAAATCGTGGTCTGGTTGTTAACAAGCAACTTGATTGCACCAAATCGAAACGGGGGCTGCGGCCTCCGTTTTCATATATTGGATGCCGACTTCAAAGCCGGATTCTACCACCAATAAAAGCTGCAAGCCGCTGGGGGGGGGACGCTGATCCTGCCAACCGATGAAGCGGAAACCACCCTCACCCCAAACGGTTCAATGCTGACGCAGTTTTTCACAATTTAGCCTTCGAGCGCGCACGAAGGGGAATTGGACGCCTGCATCATCTCCCGCCCACTATCGCGCTAAACTGCTTGTCACAGCGCCAATCCATCACCCACGTCATACCCATGAGCGCACCCATGTTTGGGCACTTTCAGCAGTAAGCGCGATCTTACTAAGGTGAGAGTAGTGGTGCCGCTTACGTGACTCGAACACGTGACCCCCGCATTACGAATGCGATGCTCTACCGACTGAGCTAAAGCGGCATGGGAGAGGTTTCCCGATGGGCGGCCCCTATCAGCGGATGGGGCGAGTGACAAGACCCGGCGGTTGGCGCGGCGCAAAATAGCGGCTGTGCGCCGATAGCCGTCACAAAGGGTTACCGAAAGAAAACACAGGAAATTAACCGGCTATTTACCATATCGGGTGCAAAAAGGCTGGGAACAAAGTGTGTTAAATGGGGCCAGCGATGGAAAACCTGCGGAATAGTGAGCCTTTTGACGGTCCGGGACCAAGCTATGCGTCCTTTTCCGAACCCGATGTGGTGGCTGATCCGCCGCCGGCAATCGGCCAAGATGAGCGCCGGATGCACGTCCGGGCCTATAATTTCTGGGCCGGGCTGCTGGGTGACCGACAATTTCCCGCCGTTGAGGATCTTGATCCGGCCAACGATCCCGATCTGGGGCCGCACAGTGTGCTGCTCGATTTCAGTGCCGGTTTCGAAAATCCCGCCATCCCGTTTTTGGGCGGCAAACTAAAATCGGAATGTGAGCTGGAGGGCCGGATCGAATCGCTCAGCGATGTGCCGCCGCGGTCGCTTTTGTCGCGGGTCACCGATCACTATTTGCAAATCATCGCCAACAAAGCCCCGATTGGTTTCGAAGCCGAATTCGTCAACCAGCGCGGCGCGACCATCATGTATCGCGGCATTTTGCTGCCGTTTTCGTCCGACAATGTTGATATTGATTTCATCTATGGGGTCATCAACTGGAAGGAAGTGGCCTC